>CAZHOC010000211.1:0-7518 GCA_964534295.1 uncultured Bacteroidia bacterium
GCTCTGAGGCGAGAACCGGTATCCGATCCCCGTCAGCCAGTATCCAATAATCTTCCACCAATCCAGCTGTGCTACCAAGCTCAGTCCGATTTAAGAATTGGTGGAATCTCCCCCAAACTGCTTTGAACTGAAGCTTTGAATTGACTTTATAATCCAAACTAACTCTTGGCTCTTGGTAAAACTCATCCGTAGCCGAGTAATAGTTAGACCGCAGTCCTAAGCTCAAGCTTAGGTTTTTGAAAATCTCTCTTTTGTACTGCAAGTAAGGGCTGGCCAGTAGGCTGGTGCGACGGAATGTTTCCGACTCACTCATGTCTCCTTGAAAATCAAGCAAGCTGTCTACGGCATAGCCCATGGCATGGAAACCAAATTCAAAATCGCCAATACGATCAAGGTCCCAAGTATAGTCAAGACGAAGACTTAGATCTTGTATTTGATTACGCTGCGTCCAGCCGATGGCGGGTTCAGGTAGGAGATTATATATCTGACGGAATTCAAAGCGATTCTCAAAACTCGAGTAGGCGAAGTTGAGCTTTTGCGAGAAATTAGGATTCCAAGCCCTGATCCAATTGAGGCTTGAGCCTAAATTATGGACAAAGTTATCTTCGGTTTGACTAAAGTATTCTTGTTCGCTAATCTGATCGGTCCATTGGTATTGGAGATTATCGTTCGCCGAGTAGGCGGTCAAAGAAATAAGATCCTTGTTTGTCGGCCGTACAACTAGCTTGGCATTGAAGTCAATAAAGCTAAAATCAGGAGCCGCATCTAAGACAGGAGTCCCGGAGCTTTGATTAGCCAACTTGAGACTATCAATCACCCGATCGCCCAGCTTATTGTAAAATTCATTTTGTAACCAAGTCGAATTAGAATGTCTCGCCGACACCATTAATGCGGCTTTTTTGTTCCAAAATGGCACTTGGACATAAGCATTCGCATTTAGCAAATTGAGCCCAACTTCAGCCGTAGAACGTTGCATTTGCTCTGGACGACTAGTGATATCGATGATACCAGAAACCCTGCCGCCATAGCGCGCGTCAAAGCCGCCTCTTTGCACGGTGAGCGATTTTACCGCATGGGGATTGAAAGCACTAAAGTTACCAAAGAGGTGCCCCGGCTGATAGACCGTAATCCCATCCAATAAAATCAAATTCTCTTCGGGCCGCCCGCCGCGGATGTGTAAACCGCCAGCAGATTCATCACTACTATTGATGCCTGGCAAAAATTGGATCGCTCGTAGCAGGTCAGGTTCTCCCAGACCACTGAGACTTTCCACACGGCGAGGATTGATTTCTAATATGGTGGCTGCATCGGCAATATTTACGGCTTGCTCATTCCCTTCAGTAATAGTTATCTCATCGAGGAGGTGCTGAGCCACTTCCATTTCGATTTCGAAATATTTGCGCTTCTCTACGCTTGTCTTGAAAGGGGTATATCCTAAATAGCGGACCTCTAGACTATCCAAGTTCAAAGGCACATCCATCAGGACAAAGTAGCCTTTAGCGTCCGTATGAGTCCCATAGGTTGTACCAGATAAGCGCACCACAGCGAGAGGAAGCCCTTGGCCAGATTGACTATCTATGACTCGTCCGCTGATGCTTTGGCGCTTGCGAGGCGCTACCATTCTCTCACGGACCGTCTTCTTAGGGGCGACCGAAACGATATATTGACGAGAATTGAGCTCTTGAAATCGAAGCCCAGTGCCGTCTAATACAATTTTCAAAGCACCACTGACCGACATACCGTTGAGGTCGGCAGTAACGTAATAAGGAGCTACATCGCTTTCTTGGAAAGCAATGATTACACCTTCGGTACGGGAAATTTCTTTTAAGACTTCAGATAGAGGGGTTTGCTCAAAGCTTAGGGAAAGCGTTTGTGCAGAAACAGAAAATGTATTAGCGACTAAAAGGACAAGCCAGACGCTTAAATACGTGGCAATTCTGGACATCAGAGCATTAACAAGAAAGTCTTCTACTGAATCGGAGAGAGGTAAACCTTTTCTCCACCTTCTAATTTAGCTAAATAATTTGAAGGACCGAAGACTAATTGTAATGCTGACGTTAAATTGTTGTGTGGAAAACCGCCTGAGTACGATGATGTTGGATCCAAATCCGTAGGCCAAACTACCTCAATTTTGTACTGACGTTCTAATTCTGCGACTACTTCTTGTAGTTGCACATCATCAAAAGCGACAAAGTCATTGAGCCAAATTTGATTTTCGTTAGGCTCAAAATTGAGGGCTTTTAGCTGTTTGGATTCCAATTCGGTGCTCTCGCCTGCGGTCAGGATGATAGATTCTGTAGAGGCTTTTACTTCTACTTTACCATGGTAGCACTGCACCGCCCATACCTCAGGACGATCCTGCACATTAAATTCTGTACCGAGTACGCTTACACTTCCTTGGTCTGTACCTACGGTGAACGTTTGCCCCTTTTCCACTTTGAAGTAGGCCTCACCATCCAGGCTTACATAACGCTTCTCATCCCAGGAGTCGGGATCAAAGCTGAGGCTAGAATTCGCATTGAGGATTACCTCTGAATTATCTGGTAATCTCACGCTTAGTTTCTCGCCGATATTGGTGCTGTAATTGACGCTTGTATCACGCATCAAATAACCCACACCAAACAAAATGACTACCACCGCAGCGATTGAAGCGACCCAACGCATAGGTGTCATGCTCCGCACTTTGGCAGTTTCTGTATTTTTTTCTTCTATCGTAGCAGCGAATTGGGCCCATGCTTCCGTCTTAGTTTTGGTAGCAGGGACTTCCCACTGATCGACCACAGCAAAAATTTGCTCGTCCTGAATCTTAGTAGAGAGTTGATCCCATGCTTCTGTTTTGGTACGAGTAGCTGGAACCTCAAACTGATCTACTGCAGCAATGATTCGTTTGAGTTCTTCTTCCCCTGCCTCTTCCTTCCAGGCATCCCATTCAGCCTCACTGAGTGAGCCGTCAAGCCACTGAGCAAGGAATGCATCATGAGGGAAAGATGGTTTATGCGCCATATTTAAACAGTCGTACTTTTGTGTTTTGTTAGTATCCTAAAAGCTTGTGATATGCTAATTCCTTAATATTACAGTTTATTACCCTTTTCCCCTACCGTATTTATACCTAAAACGCTAAATTTTTTCAGATATTTGTCGAAGCTCCAATAAAGCTTTGTGCATTCGCTTTTCTACGGCTTTTACACTTAGCTCCAAACGCTCCGCTATCTCTCGATACGTGAGCTTTTCAATACGGTTCATCAAGAAGACAATTCGGTTTTTTTCAGGCAGCGAGGCGATCGCATTTTCCAGCTTTTGTCTAAACTCATCTTCCTCCATAATGAATTGGGGGCTCTCAAAAGCGACCGTTCTCTGCGGACGTTGCTGGAACCTCAAAACCACTTTTTGATGCTTCACCTCATTGAGAAACAAGTTATTAGCAATGGTATAAAGGTAAGAGCGCGCCTTTTCGGGATTGATGGAATTACGTTTTTTCCATAAGATGGTAAAGGCCTCTTGAGTGAGGTCTTCCGCTAAAGGCATATTGCCAGATTTATAATACAGATAGTTACGGACGGATTCGTAATAATCGTCGTAGAGGCTCTTAAAAGTATTGGCACCTGAGGAAGCTTGCATATTCTGGTATTTGGGGCCTTAAGGGTTTAGACTTTTCCAGGCAAGTAGGGTAGTAGTTAGTAGAATTGTCAAATATACGAACTGTGCGTTTGCATTCCCTAATGCTCTTGAATCATGTTTTCTTCTCAAACTACCCCACAAGTACTCGCGGAGCGTCGTATTCGTCAATTTATCCAGCAATGGTTTCAATTGATCGAAAGCAAGAAAACCGACCCTGAACGCTTCAAACCCATGTTGGCTCCTGCTGAGTTTTCCTTGGGATTCCCCGGAGCTGGATCCAATATCAGAACTTTTCAGGATTTTAGACAATGGGTTAAGCAGCAAAACAAACGCCTTTCTCGCAGTCAACATAGACTGGAAAACGTGCAAATTCTTGAAGTAGAATCGGGTCGAATAAAGGCAAAAGTCGATTTTGCTTGGCAGGGAGTAAATCAAGCAGGAATACAAATGGGAGGCAGACTGCGTCATGAGTGGGATTTACTAGAGACGAGTGAGCGGTTTTTACGTTTAGCGAATGCTCGTGTCACTATGCTAGAACCTGTAGAGGTTTGGGAATAAATCTTACACGCTTAAATCGGCAATTTTTCCAAAAAGTTCCCCTCCACCTATTATTCTTATCGTTCACCGAAGGTGTAAATACGCCTACCTAGCTTGTTTATGGACAAGTAGAGGCCTCTGAACCCTACTTTATAAACAAAGAAAAAGGGACACATCCCTGTATCCCCTATCTACTAAAAGTCATACTTATCCTAACTAACAAGCCAACTCCCGGGCGCAAGGTCCAATGTCTGTTGGACCTGCTCGACAATGCCCGAAAAGTTATCAGAAAACCAAGCATGGGAAGAAACCAAAAGATTGATCACGGTGATCAATACGATCAACAAGCAGCTAGCTACCAAGAGCCGCTTTTGCCAGTTGAGTCGAAATTTTGGTTGTCTCCAATCCATTGTCATAAACTATACCCCAATCTAGGGCTAATGCATCGAAATTGAGCTTAATGGCACGTTAATGAGTGTTAAAAAAAGGTTAAACCAGTTTTCAAGTCCCACCGATGAGGACTAATCTCTATCTTTACCCTTGTGAAAGCCCGGCAGATATATTTGATCATAGCTTTGATGAGTCTCTCTCTCGTCGGGATCATCACGCTGCAAGTACAGCAGATCAGGCGATCGCTTGCGATTCAAGAGGCAAATTTCCAGACCAGTGCCCAAAACGTACTCGATCAGGTTGCGGACGAGTTGCAAAGAGCGGAAGTCGAAACGCGCATGGTCAAAGTCTCCCGAGCCTATGAAGTGATGGAGCGCTATGGGACTGAAGTACCAACCGGCCTACAATTAGGGAGTCCAGAAATGCCCAGTTTCCCCAGCCTGCGGCGCATCCGTATCCGCGATAGCCTATCGATCATCACCGAACAGGATGCCTTTATCGATATCCAAGACACTACCCTTTGGCAACGCCTGCAGACTTCGATGGTACAGTCTGAGGAGGGGCAGGCGGGTGTGCTACAGATGAAGGGCGATCCCCGCATCATGGAGTTGATCAATCAAACCATCAGTGGTCTTAGCAATAGTAGTCTGCCAATCTATCAACGATTGGATTCTCTCTTAGTAGACTCTATGCTCCGGCGTGAAGTAAAAGACCAAGCTCTGCCAGAAGATTTCAACTATATGGTCAAAGCCGAACGGGAAAGTGAGGCAGCCCTACTTTCTCCGGGAGCAGATGTAAGCGTTCTGGTACAGAGCCGCTACCAAACTCGACTTTTTCCATATCTCAATAATCTGGCTCGTACGAATCTTTATCTCCAGTTCCCGGAACAAAGATTCTACATATTTCAAGCGATTTGGGTCCAGGCTTTGGTTTCTTTTTTATTTAGTGCGATAGTCGTTCTGGCCTTTTGGCTAAGTATCCGGACTATTCTAAGGCAAAAGCGACTATCGGAGATGAAAAATGACTTTATCAACAACATGACCCACGAGCTCAAGACGCCGATCGCTACCATTTCATTGGCCACAGATGCGCTCCAAAATCCAAGGATACAGGCAGAAACAAGCTCTATTGATCGCTATGCAGGCATCATAAAGGAAGAGAATCAACGGATGCACCGACAAGTCGAACGCGTCCTTCAAGCGGCTCGCTTTAGTCGCAAAGAAGTCAAGCTCAAACCAGAGACTGTTGACATTCATCAACTAATTGAGAGCGCAGCAAACAGCTTGCGCTTACAGCTTCAAGATAGAGATGGTCAACTTGAGTTACATTTAAACGCAGAACCTTCCAGTGTGCAAGGAGATCCCGAGCATCTTTCCAATGTGATATTCAACCTGCTTGACAATGCCAATAAGTATAGTCAGGATCAGCCGGTCATTGAGCTAAGAACGCGTAAGCAAGGGCAAAGCTTGGTCATCGAGGTAAAGGATCAAGGGGTCGGAATTAGCAAACAAGACCAACAACAAATATTCAATCGCTTTTTCAGGGTTTCCACTGGCAATTTGCATGATGTCAAAGGCTTTGGCCTTGGGCTGAGTTACGTCAAAGAGATCATCGAAGCTCACGGCGGAGAAGTCAGTGTAAGTAGCCAAATTGGTAAAGGGAGTACTTTCAGAGTTAAGCTTCCTTATGAGGTCTGATAGGCTTTGTTTATTTTAGACAAATCAGATGAGTACTAAGACTAAGTACATAGTATAAAGTATATAGTATTAAGACTTCCATTTACAAAACACTGTGAACTCTATTGGTCATCTTTCTTTGTACTAAATACTATGGTCTTACTACTTTTTACTAAATAAGAAATGGCAAATATTCTCCTGGTAGAAGACGAAATCAATTTTGGGATGGTCCTCCGCGACTATTTGATGATGAAGGACTTTGATGTAACCTTAATCAGAGACGGAGAGGCGGGTTTACAGACTTTCAAGTCCGAAAAATTTGACCTATGTATCCTCGACGTCATGATGCCCAAGATGGATGGATTTAGTCTCGCCAAGGCGATCCGCGAAATCAATGAGGCAGTGCCGATAATTTTCTTGACGGCCCGCAGCATGAAAGAAGACGTTTTGCAAGGCTTCAAACTTGGGGGCGACGATTATATTACTAAGCCGTTTGACTCCGAAGAGTTGCTATACCGCGTCAAAGCAGTTCTCAAAAGGGCCGAAAAAACAGCAGGCTCCGAAGAAGCATTACCACATGCCTTCGAATTTGGAGCCTTTGAGTTTGATCATCGTCTGCATACCCTGCATTATCAGGGCGAAGCCCAACGCTTATCCCCTAAAGAAGCAGATTTGCTACGTCTCCTTCTTCTCCAAAAAAATGAACTCCTCACTCGTGAGGAAGCGCTCAATACCCTCTGGGGCGATGACAACTACTTCAACGCACGGAGTATGGATGTCTTTATCAGCAAATTGCGCAAACGTTTCAAACCAGAGCCTGAGATCAAAATAGAAAACGTACACGGTCGCGGATTTCGCCTCGTAGTACCTTAAGCATTGCTCATGAATTATCGATTTATCTTTTCTCTATGTGGTCTATTATTGACCCAGACTCTCTTTGCTAGTGATTATGAATATGTCATGCGCTGGCTGACTCCCAACACGCATACCTATGTGATCGAATTAACTGTCGAAGCGGGTGAGGAGGGTTATACCGATTTTCAGATGGCTACTTGGAGGCCGGGGAGGTATATTTTGCAGGATTATGCCGCCGCAGTTTCGCATTTCGAAGCAAGAAGGCCCAATTCAGGTCCATTGAAGTGGGAAAAGACTAGTCCTAGTACTTGGCGCGTTTTTGCCGAGGGCGGCAAGGTCACCATCAAATACCGCTATTTCGCCAATAATCAGGATGCGGGTTCTAGCTATTACGGAGATGGAGAGATTTACTTCAACCCCATCAATTGTTTTATGTACGTCC
>CAZHOC010000212.1:0-7479 GCA_964534295.1 uncultured Bacteroidia bacterium
ATGAATGTTTGGGCTTGGAGAGCGCCCATTGCAAAGCAAAAAATGATCAAGAGAATTTCGCGGAGGGAGATGCTTAAGTGCTTCATAACGCAAATAGGATTTGGTATGATGCTAATGTAGGGGCAAAGAATAGGAGATTGTAAGCCACTTTTTTTAATTTATGATTAGTAAATGGCTTGTATTTTTATTTAAGTATTTAGTAATCAGGATAGTAATATCTCATTCATAATTAATCTATGAACATGCTTGCTCGCTCAAAACTTATTCATGGTTTGAAATCTCTCTCAGAAAGTGAGCATACTAGCTTTAAGTTATTACTTGAAAGCCCGTATTTCAATCAGCAGCAGCGTTCAGCGAAGCTGTACCACTACTTACAGCAATTTGCCCCCCAATACGAGAGGCTGACATATGAAAGCGTCTTTCAGCATCTTTTCCCTCAGGAGAGCTTCAACCCGCAGCGGGTGCGGGAGCAGTTTTCTTTTCTATATCGCCTGCTAAAGCAGTTCTGGATTCAAAAGGAGCTAAAGGAAAATGAGAGCGAAGCAAAAATCTTATTGTTGCGTCAGCTCAGGAAACGCAACTTGAGCAGTGCCTTCCAAGTGGAGACAAAAGCTTTTCGCAAACAGCTGGATCAGCAAGAGCAAGTGGATATCCCTCACTACTGGGACCGCTATCAATTGGCTTGGGAGCAAGCACAATTTAGTGCTCAACTCGAAAAACGAGTTGAGGATAAATCCTTACCACAGGCAATCGCGGACTTAGATCAATGGTATTTTCTCCAAAAGTTTAATGGTAGCAATGAGCTGCTAAACCGGCAACGCATATTGCAGACGCAGTATGCTATTCCGAGCCTGAAACCGGCATTAGCGGCTTTAGATACCTCAGACTTTGCGCCCTCTCCCCTTTTGCAAGCCTATTTATTGGTTTATCAATTGATGGAGAATGATGAACAAGAGTATTATGAAGACTTGATACTGTGGCTTCAAGCTCATCAATCCCAATTGCCTTGGCACGAAAGTCGAGCGCTCTATAAGCATGGTCAAAACTATTGTATCAGGCGAATCAATAAGGGAGATATCACCTTTGAAAAAGAATTGTTGGATCTCTATAAACGTCAGTTACTATCTGGTCTAATGCTCGAAAACGGTAATTTGGTTCATACTGATTTCAAAAACATCGTAACGGTTGGTCTGAGGCAGCAAGAGCTGGCTTGGGTGGAGGATTTTATGGAGCAATACAAAGAGCGTGTGATCCTCAAGTTTCGAGCTAATGTGTATAATTTTTGTCGGGCTTCATTGCTAGAAGCCAAGGGCCAGGTTTCGCAAGCGATTCGATTATTGCAGCAGGTAGAGTTTACAGACGTTTACTATCAATTGAGTGCAAAGCACCTCCTCCTACGTTGTTATTACGAGGTGGAGGATTGGGAGACGTTGCACTTCTACAGCTTGAGTTTTAAAGCCTTCCTTCAAAGAAACCAGGGGATCTCCCCGCAAAACCGTCGCAATCATCTCAATTTTATTCGCCATTTTTTGCCTTTGTTGCGCTTACGCGAACGCCAGGGTCTTATCTCCGATCATAAGTGGCAACAGCGACTCGACGCTTATCAATCGCGCTTAGAACAAGCCAGTCAAACCGCTCACCTAGGATGGCTCAAAAGCTCTTTTGGGGCCTTGGCAAGTGGTAAAATCTAGGTAAGACTCTCCGCAAAAGTCCTCTCCTTTCTTAGGCTGATTTCTTTAGTTTGACCCGCTCAAACTGAGCGTATTATGAATATCTTCTTAGATGATACTGGAAGCATCGAAGGCTTTCAAAATATACTGAAGCAGGCTTTGGCGACAGAAGGGGTAGCAGGCATTTTGATCATGGCTTGCGACGCAAACGGATTTACGCCACAAATGGTAGATCCTATTTTGCAGGAAATTGAGGTTCCCGTTATTGGCGGGGTCTTTCCTGAAATCATTCATGCTAAGGAGAAGTACCAAAATGGAACAATCGTGGCCAGCCTTTCCGCTGCACCCGAAATTCATATCATCAAAGGTTTGAGTGATGAAAGCAAAGATTTTTCTTTTGCAGTAGGAGAGCAAATCCCCGATAGAGCCAATACCAAAACGATGATGGTCTTTGTGGATGGCTTGGCGAGTCGCATTGCTTCTTTGATTGAAGGGATTTTTATCGCCTTTGGTCTGGATTGTAATTATATCGGTGGGGGAGCTGGCTCATTGAGTTTTGAACAACGCCCTTGTTTGTTTACGCCCGAAGGTTTGTTGGAGGACTGTGCGGTGGTAGGTCTTTTAGACGTAGATAGCGGGATAGGCGTTCAGCACGGCTGGGAAAATATCAGCGGCCCCTATAAAGTAACTCAATCAGACCGCACCATCATCCAAAAACTCGATGGTCGAGTGGCTTTTGAGGTATATAAAGAGGTGGTTGAGAAAGCTTCAGGCCAAGTTTTTACAGATGATAACTTTTTTGATATCGCCAAAGGCTATCCTTTCGGGATAAATCGCCTTGGGGACGAAAAGATTGTAAGGGACCCCATTGTGGTGAACGAAGAAGGAGGCCTGGTTTGCGTAGGAGAAGTGCCGCAAGATAGCTATGTGTACATCTTGAAAGGCAATACCACCTCTTTGGTTTTTGCTGCCTCCAAGGCCAGGGCCTTAGGAGAATATTCGTTCCCCGCAGGGGGCACCACGCAAACCCACCTCTTCATAGATTGTATCTCAAGGGTGCTGTTTATGGAGGATGAATTTTACCGTGAACTGGAGGCGGTTTACGACGATACTACTCCATTAATTGGGGCTTTAACCTTAGGGGAGATCGCTAATTTTGGGAAGGATTTTCTAGAATTTTACAATAAGACGGCCGTATTGGGAGTCTTGGGAGTATAGAAAAAGGCTGCCTCTAGAGGCAGCCTTTTATTTTATTACTTATTGCTTAATTATTGTCGTCATCCTCAGAATCATCTGAGCTGGAATCATCCGCGCTACTGGTCTCGCCACCACGACGGAATATCTTCGGCAACTTGACGTCTGGCATTTTGACATCAGGCATATTCACATCTGGAATACGATCCCTTAAATCTGGTTTGAGCAATTCTTTCATGCGCTCATCGGCCCCGCGATCACGAGAAATCTTGTAAGGAGTACGTCCAAAGGAATCTCTAATTCCCATATCGGCACCTGCTTCCACTAAGCTTCTCGCTACATCATAGTTGACTTCTTCGGCCGCATAATGCAAAGGGGTCATGTCAGATTCTCCCAGGATATTGATATCAGTACCATTGTCAATCAAGTTTTCTACAACCTGATCTTGTCCTTCTCTGATCGCTTGATGGATCGGGTGCTGCCCACGACGATTGAGCTCCGTGTATTGGTAATCAACACTAGAGAGATACTCTGCAATTTCGTTTTGTCCTGCTTCCAAAGATCTGTGGAGTGGGGTATTCCCTCTTGGGTCCATGGCTTCTAGGGGATGCCCGCCTTCGGCTAATACTTTCACTAGATCAAGATTGCGCTGATCCACAGCCAAATGCAGTGCAGAATAACCATTGCTATTGGTCTGAGAAAGGTCGATAGCATCTTGTTTCATTAAGGCTTCTACCACTGGCACTGCTTTAGCTTCCACCGCACTAAAGAGGAAGTTCTCTCCATCAACGGGCTTATCTACTGGCAGCTGAGCTGTTTCCAGCATGGCTACTGCTAATTCCCAGCGATTGTTTTTCAAGGCATAGGTCAAATACGAATCACCATTAGGATGCTGGCGCAGCGGTAACTCTGGATCATAACGCAAGCTCATTTCAATTTGATCATTTAGATCGTTTTCTAGCGCGTAAGTAAAGAGTTGGCTGGCCAACCAATTGGCATCGTCGTCTGCCTCGGCAGAGAGGTATTTGAGCGCTTCTTCGGCATTGGCCCCTTGGCTAAACAATTGCTTCGTGATTTCTGCATTTTGCTTATCTCCGGCAATGGCTAGGGCGCTAGCTCCTTCTCCATTCGTGGCATTGACATCTGCGCCACTTCTAAGCATTAGCTCTGTGATTTTGCTGTCGTTTTCTTCAATCGCCTTCATGAGCAAGGTATTGCCTTGGTCATCTCTAGGATCTGCTTTGGCACCAGAGCTAATAAAGAGTTCGAGCAATTCCATCTCTCCATCGCGATATGAGATCAACATGGCTTCTGACACATCAACTGACTCGTCGGCGTCCTTGAGAAACAAACGCAGCACTTCTTTAGAGCCAGAGCGAGTGGCGGTCAAGAGCGGAGTTTCGCCTTGGTCGTCGGCTATATCAAAGCGAGCACCACGTGCAATCAGAGAAGCCGCTGACTTAGGTTTGTTTTGGCGTGCTGCTTCAAATAGCCAAGGTTGGGCAGGGCCGCCTTCGGCAGAACGCGTATTTTCAGTGCCAGCTAAGAGCTCTGCAATTAGGCTGATTTGCTCACCTGCAATGGCTGTAGCCATCAGACTTTTGCCATTTACTTCAGTGCTGGCATCTATAAGCCCTTTGCTGATAGATTCTTTCAAGAGTGTGCTTTTGCCTTCGGCAATTTCAGATTCAATTGCTTCTAATAATTTGTCTTGTAAATCATTACGAAGATTGAGGGCATCTGCATTTTTAGGCTCGATTGATAGGGCCTTGTTTAGATAAGGCAAGGCTTCGATAGGAGAGTCTACAAAACGGGCTGTCATTACCCAGACATCGGCATTGTCGGGATCTTCTTCCTGGGCTTTGCCTAAAAGTTCTTGACTACGTCGAAGGAATGCTTCCTCTTTACTGATTTCATAAAGCTTATACTTACGATTGACGAGCGAAACATAATTAGGATTAGACTTAATTGGTGCGTTTGCATCGTCTGCTTTACAAGGGACATCCGAACAGTTGAGGGTAGCGTCAGGTGCTTTTTCCGGCTCGTAGATCCGTAGGCGGGCTTCCAAAGAAGCTTTACGTAAGCGTTCGCCTAGTTCGGTGGCCCGGCAATCGTACCACTGAAATCTTTCAAAAGCGCAAGCTTCTGCATTTTCATCTGTTGCATCAAGGGCTAATTTGAGCGAAGCTTCTTTTTCGCGATCTGCTTCCATGAGATCACGCTGATAACCTTGCTTGAGGACTTGCACCAATGCGCTATAAGCATCTCTTTGTCCGAGGATTTTTTCAACCTCTTCTATTTTTTCGTTTGCAACAGAACGTCTAGGGGAAAGCGTGCGCGCTTCTTCGTAATAACTCTTTGCACCGTCAAAATCATAGATTTCCATGGCTGCATCGCCTTTTGCGATCAGCTCGTCATATTCGCCTGCGTTCGCCTCATTGCGGGCTGAATACTCTGGTTCTGGCTCTTCGGAACTAGTCTCCCAGCCTTCGCCAAACTCTACATTTGGACTAGAAGTAGTGGCTGCTGGAGCACTAGGTTCAGGCTCACTGAAGCGAGAAGTTTCGCGTTCGCGGGGAGCGGCTTTGCTGATATTGGCATCGGCAAGGATCTGGCGTTCGCCACCAAAGATCACTTCGCGGATGCGAAGGTTTTTCAATTCTAGATCTGCGATCTCAAAAGCATCAGCGGCTTCGCCGGCGGAGAGTCGCGGAAACATTTTGCGGAGACTCCATTCATATTTGATCTCTGGGCCCCAATTACCACCGTGTGGAGGGGTTGCGCCCATATCAAAACGAAGGTTGCTGACTTTGCGATCGTCGGCATAAAGGTCTGCCTCTAATACTAAAGTCGAAAAGCTCAGACGATCAATCGATCTGCCTAGCTCAGATATGGCAATGCGTTTGCCATCTACATAATAATCGCGGCCAAGGTACCATTGCATAAAAAATAACTGCTCTGGTTCGCCTTTGCTGTCGCTAAAAGTCCATTTGAGGGTAAGACTTTCTATTTCTGGTCCGCTTTCACCATTGGCCGGCGTCCAATCTCGGATGGTAGCCGTTCCACGGTGAGTGGTAGCAAGAACATTGAGGCTTAATAATAAACCTCCTAAAACAAATAATGATCGGAGATAACGCATATAATTGAGACGGGCTATTTGCTATAAGTTACTATTAATTGTCGAGGCCTTGAATGGTAGATGGGTGATTGAGTTAGGAAAATCTACCAGATAGTTTTTCAACAATTTATTCTTCCATCACTGCTTTCTCAAAACCTGAACATCTACCCACGGGTTGGGGCGGATATTTAGGAAATCGAGGGTCTTCTTTGCTGCGTCCACACATCCAAAAGGTGCTTCCTCGTCGATTTTGAGTCGTACGGAGGTACTTGCATTGCGCACAGAGGGAGTGAGGCCACATCGTTTTCATTCTTATAGACAGCTAAATATACATAAGGCTGCATCCGCGCATCTCTGCGGTATCCAATCTTCCTAATACTTCAAAACTGCCATCTGCATAGACTTTGCCAATATCATCTGTCGCAATGAAGGCGCATGAATGAATATTGGCTAAATCTACAATATGCAGACGACCAGAAATGCCGGGTGGTTGCAAGAGAGTATTAAGATGGATGTCAGTGGTAAAGACTTTCATCCAAGGAGGGCAAACAAAACGCCCGTCTTCGCGGGTGTAGGCTTGACTCAAAAGTTCGGTCATCCCATATTCCGAATGAATGTGTCGGACACCAAAACCATCCTTTAGGATCTGATGCAATTCACTGCGCACGATTTCCTCCTTTCGACCTTTCATGCCACCCGTCTCGATAATAATGGTATCAGCTGGCAGCTGTAGAGGGAAGCGTTCGACGAAGTCTAATAAAGCAAAGGCGACCCCAATCAATAAAATAGGCTCATCTGCTTCTGAGGCTTCGACCAAAGCCTTTTGCAGTTCTTCGAAATTGTAGAGGTAAAAGCCACTGCCCGGCAAGCCGAACGTTTCTATCCAATGTTTGGTCATATAGACCAAGGAAGACGTTTGCCGCTCTAAGTAGGAGGGTAGCAGAGCTAAGACTTTGTATGAGCGTTCCGCGAAGCGGTGATGAAAACCCGCCAACAAGCTCTTCTCATAGATCCTTAAATCGCGAACATAGTGCCTTGAAGGGCTTTGACCGGTGGTGCCGCTACTTTCGAAGATGGTTTGTGCCTGCCAAGTGTCACCACTTTGGACCTTGAAGTGTTTAAAAAAGGAAATGGGTAATGAGGTCGGACCAGAGACTTGAATGCCGTCTGCATACTCCTTTAAAAGCGGGTTGTTTTGATACTGCCAGCCCCAGAGCTCTTCGCGCAAAAGTGCGAAGTCTGTGGTTCCGGCGAACATCCGTTCTAAGAAGTCGTTTACAGCAAAGTCGGGCATAAGTGGAAGCTTTGTCCTTAGCGCAAAAGCGTTTACCTTAGTTAATAGCAAAATTACAAAAGATGGATTGGCAAAGCTATATACATACAGATTCAAATATTCTTGCCGGTAAACCTGTAATTAAAGGTACAAGAGTCTCAGTTGATTATCTTTTGGGACGATTGGCTGATGGGTGGTCTGAAAAACAAATTCTTGATAATCAT
>CAZHOC010000213.1:0-7478 GCA_964534295.1 uncultured Bacteroidia bacterium
CTTACCGAGGAGGGGATTTATGCCTCTCCGGTCTTAGACGGGAAGCTATTACTTAAAGTCTTGTGGACCTCAATTTTTGGTAGCAAAAAGGCCAAGTTTTCGGCCACTGGAGCCCTGCCTTTAAAAGCGAAAAGAGAGATTCAAAGCATGGCTCGCAATCTCATGACTTTGGGATCGGTAAAACCCTACATCTCCAGGAAATTCAGCTTAGACCAGTTCCAAGAAGCTCATAGTTACATAGCCACAGGCCACAAGAAGGGCAATATCGTCCTTACTCCCTTCCAATAGGTTTACCTAACGCTTTTCAAGATGAATTTCTCACACATTCATCCGCATTCGCCCACTTATGGGCGGATTGCTGGAAGCCTCTACTTTGTGATTGCTGTACTCGGTTTCTTTAGCATCATGTATGTTCCTGGAGAGATCATTGTGGAGCAGGCATCAGATACTGTGAAAAACCTCCAAGAAAAGATTGGTCTATTCCGATGGGGAATTGCCGCAGACATCCTGACCTTCTCGATTGAAATCGCCTTGACTTCTATGCTCTTTCAGATATTTAAGCAGCAAAATGAGACCCAGGCCAGAATAGCAAGCTATGCAAGATTTGCCATGATCATGGTGATGGGGATTAATCTCCTATTCTACTTGAGTCCCCTCTTGGTTTTGGAGAATCGTGAACTCTTGGAAGGCTTTGATATAGATCAAATTAACAGCCTGATCGAGCTATTCTTCGATATTCACGCTGCTGGAATCTTGCTTTGGGGCATCTTCTTCGGTATCCATCTGTTTTTCCTAGGTTCCTTAGTCATCCAATCAGCACAGCACCCCAGTCTCCTGGGTTGGCTGATGTTGATCGGGAGTTTGGGATACATCCTTGAGTCCGTAAATGAGTTTTGCCTTTCAGGGAACGATAATATCGGAATAGTAGTCAATGGCCTCTTGGCAGTGGTGGTTCTCGGTGAAATTGGCTTTGCTTTCTGGTTGATCGTTAAAGGAATTAAGGCTCTACAAGCAAGGCCATAAGTCATTTGCTTCTTTGCCTTCTCTCTAGGAGAGACAATCATGCGATAAGTCTATGTTTGTCTTTCAATTTTTTCGAAAATAAGCGAGAAAACTCAATATGATTGCCGCTGCTGAAACCAAGGTCATGACTGTTCCTGGTGCAAATTTGACGTAACCGCCCAAATCCATAAAAAGAAAGTAGCCTAAATCTGCTAAGCCTCCGGTAATGGCCGCGAGAAAGATCGCATTCTTATTGCCTCCCCAAACATAGAATGCAGAAACAAAAGTGACAATCCCTATCCAAAATAGATTGAAACCATGCTGGCCGATAATGGCTCCCGCTGCCTTAGGATAATCCACCTGCAAAGTAGCAGGGTCAATAGCATCAGCAATCCCGGCCACGGAGGAGGAAATTGAATCGGTCAGCACGCCGTACATCGTCATGACTCCGACAAATATGTGCACCAAGCCCCAAATAATCCATAGGACAGCTGCGATCTTGAAAAATAGGCTTGCGTTTTTCATTAAGGAAAGGGTTAATCATTTAAGCCGCAAACTAGCTAATGCTTACCCCTTGATCATTAATGTAGATTAAGAAATGGGGGAAGATTATTCTCCCTTTTTCCTTTGCCGTTTGACGGTACTTAAGGCTTCTGGCGTAATGCCCAAGTAAGAGGCAATCATCCGTTGGGGGACGCGCTGTACGATATCAGGATAGGTCTCTACAAAATGCTCGTAGCGCTCTATTGCAGAAGCACTCATAAGCATGATGGTGCGTTTTTGTAGTACCTCAAGCCTTCTCAATAATTTGGAAATATCGTGCTTGGATTCATGTTTTTCTACCTGAATCAAGCTAGAGGCCTCAATAGCATCAATGTATAATTCGGTTGCCTTTTCTGGGGGTACGTTATCCCCAATGACCCAGCCCTCTGGTGCAAACATGAAGATGTGTTCCTTACCCTTCTCATCAATCAAATAGCTCCGAACTAAGCCAGACAATACTTTGTAAACTTTGCTATCAAATTCTCCCTTTGTTTGGATGATCTCTCCTTTTGAGGCTTGAATTTTTTTCATAGGTAAATTCTTCTTTTGGAGGATTCAGGGCAAAGTTGAAGCTGCTCTTTCTTTTAGAAGATACAAAAAGCTCTCCGGGAAGCAGCCATTATGATAGGTTCCAAAAGGATGATTTCCTATTGCTTTAGCTACGCACAATAAGTCTATCCTTTGTAAGTGATTTTGCCTTAATTAAAGCTTGAAGCTTAGAACTACGAAAAGGAAATCGAAGCCCAAGAAGCATTGTTGCAAACCCCAGATTTTCAGGAAGCGATCATGAGTTTTTTTGAAAAAAGGGAGCCTGTTTATAAAGGGAAGTGAGTTCAGCTTGCTGTGCCTATTTGATAGGGGGGGAGGTAAAAGCGGCTCCTGTTTTGGTTGGAACCGCTTCGCGGAACGCTTATCTCTTTATTCTTTCAGCCTCTGACCGACTTCTTCTTCAAATATCCCTTCACTAAAGCCAGTCCAGCGATGAGCCACTTTGCCATCTGGCCCAATCAAAACGTAGGTCGGCAGACCCTGAACACCATAGGTTGCTCCGGCTCCGCCGAAAGTGCCTTTGAAATCTGTCAAATTGGTCCAAGTGATACTATCCCGTTCGGTTGCTTGCTGCCACCATTCGTATTTGGTATCCATGCTAAGGCCTACAATGGTCAATTGATCCGGATACTTGGCTTGCATCTCTCTTAATTCAGGAGCGGCCATGACACAAGGTCCACAAGCAAGGCTCCAAAAGTCTAGTAGCATATATTTGCCCGCTTCGCGAAACTCACTCAATTGGTGGGTTTTACCTTCAAGATCTTCTACTAATAGATCCACCATATCATGGCCTACTTCAGGGACTTTGGGTTGGTTTAGGCTGGTCGCCAAACCGACTGCATATAAAGATTCGGTATAAGGCGATGCTAGTTGATCGTAGATTTTTTGCACTACTTCTTTACCCCCAATCTGCTCTTCATTAAACTTTGCGAGATAATAGAGCTGCCTAACCGCGCTGAAACTATTGGGGTTTTTCTGGATTTGGGCAAACATGATAGGATTGTAGAGCGTCTCAATAGAATCTAAAGGAGCATCCATGGCTTTGAGAAGGGCGCGATAGTCTTTGTCCTCCTTGCCAGCATAATAAGCCTGAATGTATTGGTTGCGGATATGAGAAATACTGTCTCGCGCGCGAGTTAAATCCTTTAGTGGGGCCATCAAGGCTGTTAGGGCCAATTGCTCTTTGCCCTTGCTAGTGGCTTGCCAATTGGCTAGGTAGGAGCCATCTCCTTCGATCATGACCGTACCCCCATCATCTTCTACCCAAAAATTGATGCTACCAATGGGTCCATCTGGCAAAAAGCTCATCAGGCCGAGGCGTTGAGGAAAGCGTTCCGCAAGGCGGCCCTCATAAAAAAAGGTATCAGCCTCAATGTAAACGGTATCTATGGTGCTACCGGTGCTGTAACTATACTGCATGACATTGAAAAAGGTGCCTTCTGGTAAACCGGTGATATGGCCACGGATGCTAAATGTGTTTTCCTGCCCCATCAGCATGGCCGACGGCAGCATAAGTAATAGGAATAATAGTCGCATGATCGATTTAATTAGCTTTGATAGTGTAAAAAAATGGACCGCTAGAGATTGTGCTTTCTTGAACTACGTTTGGCTTAGGTAGATATTTCTTCGCCTTATCAAATATATGATTTTCATAAAGGAAAAATGTGGAATTAACGATGGACTATTATGACAATCAGCTTTCTGAAAAAGACTTAGCGTTCTCCGAAGGAGTATAAACAAAGCTTCTCAACCACTGTTATCCTTGCTAAAAATTGAGACTTCAAATTGCCTGCAGATTCTCTTCAGATTTACGTCTTATCTAGCAGCATAAATTCAGAATCCCTCATGCTATCCTCAATATTTAGACTACAGAAATTATCCATCACTGCGCTCATACTGGCTTTGCTGATGACTGCAATGGACGCTTCGGCCCAGTCTCAAGGACTTACTATTCAGGGGCTTGTACTAGATGATGCAAAGCAATCTCCTATCGAATTTGCCTCAGTGGTACTTTTTGACGCCAGTAATGACGCCAAATTAAATGGTACTACCACTGATGCTCAAGGTCGTTTTACGCTCAATGCCAAATCCGAGCAGGTTTATGTGGAAATCAGTTTCATCGGCTTTGAGACCCTGACCATTCGTGAATTCAATATCGTGGAGGGAATTGCTGATTTAGGAGAAATTCGCTTGCTGGAAAAAGCAGTCAGTCTCAACGAAGTGCTTATCGAAGGCGAAAAATCCACTACTGAGTTTAAGCTAGATAAGCGTGTTTTCAATGTTGGCAAAGATTTGAGCAGTACCGGGGCCAGTGCTTTAGAAGTGCTCAACAATGTACCTTCGGTCAACGTCAGTATCGAGGGGGCAATCAGCCTGCGAGGTAGTTCTGGGGTGCAGATTTTGATCAATGGGAAGCCTTCGGTACTCGCAAGTGAAGAAGGCAATGCGTTAGGGACCATTACCGCTGATATGATCGAAAAAATTGAAGTGATTACCAACCCCTCAGCCAAATATGAAGCTGAGGGCACTTCTGGGATCATCAATATTGTCCTCAAAAAAGAAGAACGCGAAGGCATCAATGGCTCGGTTTCGGTCAATACGGGCTGGCCGCACAATCATAGTGTAGGGCTTAGCCTCAATCGCCGCACTGAGAAATTTAATCTCTTCAGTCAGATAGGTGTGGGCTATCGGGAGCTGCCTAATGACTCTCGCAATATCAATGAAAACCTCATCACCGGTACTCAAATTCTTTCAGAAGGGAAAGAGTTTCGCAATGAGAACTTCTATAATGTAGTGCTGGGTACAGACTACCACATCAATAAATACAATGTGCTGACTCTCTCGGGCAACTTTGCCTACGAGATTGAAGACCAGCCCTCGGCCACTAGTTTTACTCAGCTGGACGCCAATGGCAATGAGGTGGCGCGCTGGGATCGTGAAGAGACAACCCAGGCAACTAATCCCAAATACCAATACGAACTACAATACAAAAAGGACTTTCGTGACAATAAGGAGCACTTCCTGCTCTTCAGTGCATTGGGCAATTTCTTTGGCAAGGACCAATCCTCTATTTTTACTAATTCCGCGAGCCAAGGAGAGATTCCTTTTGGCAACCAGCAGACCCGCACCAACTTTCAGGAAGCGCGATACACTTACAAGCTGGATTATACTAAGCCTTTTAAAGAGTATTTCACTTTGGAGACAGGTGCGCAGTATTTCGTCAATAATGTGAGCAATGACTTTGAGGTCAACGAATGGGTCAATAATGAGTGGATCAATGATGCGAACCTCACCAACGTATTTGAATATTCTCAAAAGGTACTAGGCGTCTACACCACCGGTGCTTATGAAGGTGAAAAGTGGGGCTTGAAATTAGGGGCAAGAGTTGAAAATACTGATCTAAGAACTTACTTAGTCAATACCGAAGAAACCAATAATCAGAACTTCACCAATCTCTTTCCGAGTGTACACACCTCATATAAGTTCAATGAGTTTTTCTCGCTCCAAGCAGGCTATAGTCGTCGGATTTTCCGCCCTAGGTTGTGGGATTTAAATCCTTTTTTCAACATCCGTAACAACTTCAATGTGCGTACGGGTAATCCAGACTTGCTCCCTGAGTTCACAGATTCTTATGAGGTCAATAGTATCTATATTTTCAAGAAGGCCTCTTTCAACTTTGGGGTGTTCCATCGTTATACTACTGACGTTGTCGAACGTATCTCTACCTTCGAAGACGAAGTCAACATCACCAAACCGCTCAATATCGGCACCAATCGCGCCACGGGTCTAGAACTTAATGGTAAGTACAGCCCTAATCGCTGGTTTACCGTCAATGGAGATTTTAACTATCTCGCTTTCAACCGTATGGGCAGCTTTGGTACGACAAATTTTGATTTTGTCGGCAATCAATGGTCTTCTAAAGTAACAGGTCAATTTAAGTTGCCTGCTGACATAGACTTTGAAGTAACAGGTCAATATCAATCCCGCTTCATTACTGTCCAAAGCGAAGTCTCGGACCAATTGTTCGCCGATTTAGGCATCCGCAAAAAGATCATGGGAGGAAAAGCAGTAATCAATATGAGTGTGCGCGACATTTTTGCCTCTCGGATCCGCGAAAGCAATACCTACCAGCCAGACTTTTACATTTATAGCCGTCGCTTAAGGGGACGCTTTATCACCTTTGGCTTTAGTTATGGCTTTGGTAAAGGTGAGGCGATGGAGTACTCTGGTCAGAAGAGACGTTATTAGGCCTACTGCTTCGCAGAACGCTTATCTCGTCAAATAGTAAATATAGAACGCCCAATTTCGCAGGCTAATCAAAACCTTCGAAATTGGGCATTCATCATTCATAAATCGTCATTCCCTACCTTCTCCTGCCTGACGACTTAAAGCTAAACTCAGGTGGTTCCTGTCCGAGGAGGTGTTCTACGAAGTAGTCCCAACGACGACGCAGCATATAGGTCTCATTGCCAAAACCATGACCACGGTTAGGGAATAATATCAAATCAAAGTCTTTATCAGCCGCAATCAGGGCATCTACTACCAGCAGCGTATTATAGACGGGGACATTGCCATCGAGGGTGCCATGTGCCAAAAGGAGCTTACCTTTGAGGTTTTTGGCCACTAGCTGGTTGGCTTGATTATCATAATTGGTGCCTTCACCTTCGGGGCCTAGTAGACCTTGCCATTTTTCTCCCCAATCATCTTCATAGTTACGATTGTCATGATTACCGGCTCCGCTGACTGCCACATCAAAGAAATCTGGATACCTAAACATGGCCGCAGTCGAAGCAAAGCCTCCTCCAGAGTGTCCATAAATGCCTACTCGATCGATATCAATCCAAGAATGACGCTCGGCCAATTGCTTCATCCCCGCCACTTGATCGGGCAAGCCATTGTCTCCCATATTGCCATAATAGACCGTATGAAAGGATTTAGAGCGCATAGGGGTACCCATCGCATTCATAGATACCACGATAAAGCCTAGTTCTGCGATGCTTTGCTTGTCTCCACGGGAGGCCAAAAATCCATAGGTGAAAATACTGCCTGATTGCGGTCCTGGGTAGATATAGTTGATGATGGGATACTTCTTATTGGGATCAAAATTACTAGGCTTAAACATGAGGCCATGGATATCCGTCTCGCCATCACGAGCTTTCACCGTAAAAGACTCCGGAGCGATCCAACCGCTGGCTTCTAATTCCGAAATATCGGTTTCGGCAAGCTTCATGAGTTCTTTGCCCTCTAAATTGAGGAGCCTAGCAGCTGGCGCCTTTTGTGCCGTAGAGTAGGTATCTACAAAATAGTTTCCATCTGGAGCTAAGCTAATACTGTGATTGGCATTGATGGGGGTTAGGTTATCCACCTGGATACTTTGGACTCTA
>CAZHOC010000214.1:0-6420 GCA_964534295.1 uncultured Bacteroidia bacterium
CACTGCTTCTTCTGAAAATAGGGTGCCGGCTGTTTTAAAGGTCAACAAACTATTGACATCCACCAAAGAAGTACCTACCTGATCAAATTCATTGAGTGGGTACATGGTTTCCGGTACAAAGGCAGATTGAATCGAAAGATTTAATGCTTTGTTGAGATAGACATGAGCTCCAAACTGTATGCCTGGATCAAAGCCCTTATAATTGAGCAGATTACCCGTTTGTAGTCCTTGGTAGTCTAGAAAAGTACCAGATACCCCGGCCATCCAAGGATAGCGAGATGTCTGAGCTTGAGACTGGATACAAATTAAGGTAAAACTAGCAAGGTATAAGAGCAGGTGTCGCAGGTTCATGTAATTATGTTGCTCGTTGTTGTAAAGGGAAAACGGTTTATGCCATTAATGTAAGAT
This sequence comes from uncultured Bacteroidia bacterium, assembly GCA_964534295.1. Classification (GTDB taxonomy): domain Bacteria; phylum Bacteroidota; class Bacteroidia; order J057; family J057; genus JBCAWW01. The sequence goes on from CAZHOC010000214.1 coordinate 409, forward strand.
GGCTCAAGTTATCGAATCATTCAGGCTCAGGAAGTTAATTGTGCCTGACTGGTAATATTTCAATATCGAAAAGCTTATTTATCGGTTTCTTTTGTATGTAAGAATATTGGCGAAACGGACTAAAACTCCCTTTTTTACCGCTATTCCCTCGTTTATTAAAATTTAGAAGATGAAGCGGAAATCAACACGACGATTTTGATCGCGACCTTGCAGGCTTGAATTGTCAGCAATTGGTGCTGTCTCTCCCTTGCCTTTTGAAAGGATTCTTTGTTGAGAAATTCCGTGCTCATATACTAAATAGTATTTTACATTGTAAGCTCTCATCACTGAGAGGACTAAGTTTTCGTCATCAGCTCCCATCGCATCGGTATGACCTTCTAGCACCAAATTTACTTTGGGGCATGATTGCATCGCTTCTGCAATCAAATCCAAAGTTGAGTAAGCATCATCTTCTAGACTGTAACTATTGGTAGGAAAAAGGATAGGATACATATCATCCTCGGCCACGCCAAAGTCACCGCAGGGGCTTTGTACCTCTGGACGACGAATAGGCTTCGGCTCAAGCACACTTTCCACTGCTTCAGGTGCTACTACTTCGGCGACTTCTATTCTCGCATTCTCCTTCGGACTCTTATCTAGAGGGGGATAATCGATAACAGCTTCCTCTTTAGGCTCCTCGCGGCTAGCTTTTGGCGTCTCCTCTACGATTGGCTCGCTTAGAGGCACTTTTGCAGGTGCAGGCTCCGGCTCTGTATTAACGGCAAAGGAAGTTGATTCTGCGGGCATCTCATCCGTCATGGCGAGGATGTTTAGATTACCCATCTTGCCCATTGGCTCATTAGGATCTACCTCTGAAGGTAAAGGTGCATAGCCGTTGATGAGCTCATCCTGAGAATTGGGCATCTGGTTGACGAGGTCAGCAAAGGGATCATCAGTATTACTTGCCAAAACCGGCGATTCCTCTGTATTGGACACTGTCTCATTTTCTGGACAACCGTTCAATTTTACTAGGCCCGCCTCATCTGGACATTGGTCCTCTGCATCAAGGATACCATCTTGGTCTCGGTCCATCGGAATGGCTTCGGCAAACAAAGCATCGGGCTCTTCCAAGTCCATTGGCCTCGGCGCTTCATCATTATTGCTAGGCAGATTGTATACAAAGGCAATGGCGTGAGCCATTTGTTCTGCTTGCTTATTGAGAGAAAACTTACGCACTGTTTCTACTCGCAAGCTCATGCGTTGGCTAAGTCTAAATCTAATCCCCCCACCCAGCGGTACGTAAGCATCTGGAAGCTCTGGTGCATAACTACCTCCGATCCCAAATAGGACATAAGGAGCAAAAAAGGCGCTTTCCCGCATAAATACCCCATTATTGAACTTGAACATCAACTGATAATTCATGTCCACCAAAGAAACACCTGCACGAGTACCATCAGTCATGGGGATTCTCGCTTGCGGAGTGTAAAATAATTGCGTTCTGAAATCAAAGCCGCCTCTTAGGTAGCGTGTTGCGGCGATACCAAATGTAGGATCATACAATGGAGAGATCGGTTGGTCTACAATCGGACTTGACAGGTAGCGATTTGCTCCTCCTCCTAAACTCAAAGCCCATCGATCAGATTGGGTCTGCGCCACCCCCATAAAGGGCAATAACAGGAGCAAGAAGCTTAGAATTTTTACGGTGTTGGTAGTTTGCATATAACAGTGTGAGCAAAAATGTGTGGGATCACTACCATTTTTGCAAAATCACTGCCAAAATCGTTTTGCGAAACAATTGTTCCCTAATTTGTGTATTATACTCATGTAATATATTTACCACAATGGGTGCATTTTTTGCTTTACTTCGCAATCCGGTAGTAATTCTAATGTTAGTGAGCCTCATTTTGCTCTACTACTACTACCAAAGAGTCATGGGAACTTTTGTCGCTTATACCAAAGCGCGAGAGATCAATGACCGTAAAGAAAAAAGAGCCAATAATCTCTGGTTGGAATATGAGCATTGGCGTGAAAATCAGCGTAGTGAGCTCCCCAAACTTTCTTTAGAGGGAATTTTTGATCTACAGGTAAAGGAGCGCGCCCAGGAGGAAATCCTTTCTCAATTACAAGCGATTGATGGAGATGAGCCAGAAATCAAGGCTTGGCGCCTTAGCCTCCAAGATGCAAAATTGAGCGTTCTCGAACAGAGAAAGAAAATCCAGAAATGTGAGGCAGAATGGAACGCTATGCAGACTCGCTTCCCCTATAACTTTCTCATAGGCCTCCTCAATCTGCAAGTTTAGTCTAATTGCAGGCTTTCCAATAGCACTTATAGCTAAGGTTTGAGCGTTCTGCGAAGCAGCGCCTAATAAACTACATCTGTAGGTAGACTTTGGCTTTTTTTACTCCCGATAACTATCGGGAAGCGGGACGCTTATCCCTCTTTCTACTCACCAAAAAGCTATATCGCCTACAACTTCTCGTAATGGTACTCTACGATTTGGCCAGAGACTTCTTCACTCAAAATCAGTTTAGTGGCCGTCAAGGACTTTACGTTTAGGTCCGCCTCCCATATTTCAGGGGCAGAAAGGACTTGCTTAACTTGCATAAACTCTCCCTTGCGGGGTGGGAGTCCTTCTGAGAGATATGTGATTTCACCGTTTTCTGCAAAGGTAACGGTGGTCTCTTCGAGATTTTCGAAATAGCTCTTGCCATCCATTCGCATGTCCACCTGCTTCCAATTACCAATGAGTTCTGGATTCACAAAATGAGCCGGTTCATCTGTTGTCATCATGTTTGAATCAAGAGTCTCGATAGTGATCAACTCTTCTTCAGGTGATTTTTGATCGGCATCTCCGCAGGCTCCTAAAAACAAGAGGCAAAAGGAAAGGAGTATGATCGAATATTTAGATTGTTGCATGAGCTTTCGCTAAGTGTGGTCGAAATCTAAGACTTTTTCTACAATCATAACGCTTAGTCAGCCAAAAAAGCACGAACTTCCTGTAGAAATTCAGTTGGACTATCTGCGTGCAGCCAATGTCCAGCCTGTGGAATGACTGCAAAACTCGCCTCGGGAAAACCTTCTAAAACTAATTCGTGATCTGCTGGCCCTACATAAGAAGACTTGCCACCGGACAAAAATAGGGTAGGACCCTCAAAGGGAAAGGCTAGTTCAATGGGCTGGAGAATCTTAGGATAGTTTTCATAAATGACTGGTAGATTGAATTTCCAACGAAACTGCTTCTGCTCATCACGTCCTAAACTCTTAAGTAGAAATTGTCGGACTCCTAAATCGGTTATATTCTTCTCCATTTGAGCGCCCACGGCTTGCCGACTTGCAAAACTAGATAGGTCGATATTGATGAGCGTCTCTAATATCTCAGTATGATGCGGCTCATAGCCTTTTGGAGCCATATCTGCGACTATGAGTTTTTCAATTCGCTCGGGAAAATGCATGGCAAATTGCATCACAGTTTTCCCACCCATCGAATGTCCCAGTAAATGCGCTTGATAAATACCCTGCTGATCCATAAAGGCCTCTAAGTCCTCGGCCATAGTTTCATAGTCCCATTGATCATCATGCGGAGACTTACCGTGATTGCGTTGATCTACTAAATAGACACTATAAGAATCGGCCAATTGCCGAGCATGGCTTACCCAATTATCTAGCGAGCCAAAAAGCCCATGTAAAATAATTAGGGCAGGCCCATTACCAAATGATTTAAAATTCAATTCCATGGAATTTCTGGCAAACTTTTTGTTTAGTAGTGAATGGTTGCCACTAACTTTCTTCGGCCACCATGGTTGCGAAACTCGCAGAGATAAATTCCCTGCCAAGTACCGAGATTGAGGCGGTGCTGGCTAATAGGAATACTCACTGAGGCGCCAACCAGGCTGGATTTAACGTGAGCTGGCATATCGTCGCTCCCTTCGAGCGTATGGGTATAGTAGGTTTGATTCTCAGGTATTAACCGATTGAAGATCTGTTCAAAATCATGACGAACAGAAGGATCGGCATTTTCATTCAAAGACAGTCCCGCAGAGGTATGCTGTATGAATAGGTGAAATATGCCCGCTTCTGGCAGTGCATCAATTTGAGCTAAGACTTCTCTTGTTATGAGGTGAAAACCACGCCGATATGGTGGAAGGCTTATTTGAAACTGTTTGACCATAAGTAAGACACACCTTTGACATGAAGCATTTTGACGCTGAATTTGATTCCTTGTTCTCGGAGACTACTACACACAACTCGCAACAAGCCTTAAAAATCTCTTCCTTTGACCAAGTCGTGGATGCTTTTAAAGAATTGCTTTTAGACATCGCACAAAAACCTACTGAGTTTTTCTGTCCCCAAAAGCGCTTGAAAGAAGATTACGGTTTGGATTCTCTGGATATGGTCGAATTGGTAATGTACTGCGAAAAAGACTTTTCTCTAGTACTTCGAGACCATGAATGGCGTAGTTTGCGTACCCCTGAGCAGTTTTTAGAAATGCTCAGCACCAAGCTGATGGTAGCTGCTTAATAGCGGAAGGCATAATAAAGCAGCTTCACATATTCGTTATTGACAAAAAGGAGGGCACCTTCGTCCTCCCACCATTTTTCCAACTCATAATCTTTGGGCTCCGCCCCCATAATCACCACTTCGATTCCCGCTTCGCGAAACTTATCCCGGAAGACACTTCTCACTCTCCTCGTGTGAAATTTAGAACTCAAGATGATGATTTTCTTATACCCTCTTACTTGAGAAAAACCTAAGATTTCTTCTGACTCCTCATATGTACTTGTACCGATAGGCAAAGCCTCTATTCTCAAGCTATCGACCCCACCCATGATAAGCGATTGGCGGGCAATTTCTGCGTCCGTTACTGACATGTCAATCGCTTGTAGAGTGGGGCTAATGCCCGCCCCCAAAGTAATAATTTTGGGGGCGAGGCCCATTTCTTTATCGATATATAGGGCGTAAGAAACTCTTTCATCCGCTTGTCCGGAAAGAATGAACATCGCCTCAGATTTCTGAGGAGTGTCTTCCTTGATGAGCGTATTGCCAATGCCTCTTAGGATGGGGAATCGTAATAAATAGATTCCTCCCACGAGGGTGATGATTACTAGCAAGACGATGAAAAACTTCCGAAAGAATTTACGCATATCAGGCTCCTTAAGCGTGCATCTCAGCAAAGTAGGTATGGAACAACGGAATGGTTTCTATACCCTTGAGATAGTTGAAGATACCGTATTTTTCGTTAGGACTGTGAATATTATCAGAATTCAAACCAAATCCCATCAGGATAGTATCTAGGCCCAGCACTGCTTGAAACATGGCTACGATTGGAATCGAACCACCCCCACGCGTTGGGATAGCCTGGATACCAAAGGTTTCGCTCATTGCCTTTGCAGCTGCTTGGTAGCCGGCACTTTGGGTCGAAACTACCGCTGGTTCACCACCATGATGTGGTCTCACCTCTACCTTGACAGAGTCTGGAGCAATAGCTTGAAAATGATTTTGAAAGAGTTCTGTGATCTCAGAGGATACCTGATTGGGTACCAAACGCATGGAGATTTTAGCAAAAGCCTTGGAGGGTAGTACTGTCTTCGCGCCTTCGCCGATATATCCGCCCCACATACCGTTAACGTCTAAGGTAGGACGAATAGAAGCATGTTCAGTAGGGCTGTAGCCTTTTTCTCCTCTCAATCCGTCCACGCCAAGATCTGCCTTGTAAGCGGCTTCATCAAAGGGGGCATTGGCCAAGTCATCGCGTTCAGCACGGCTGAGCTCCTCCACCTTATCATAAAATCCCGGGATGGTGATGTGCCCGTTTTCATCTTTCATGCTAGCGATCATCTCACAAAGCACATTGATCGGATTGTCAACTGCCCCCCCATAAACACCTGAGTGAAGGTCGCGATTCGGTCCCGTTACTTCTACTTCAACATAAGACATTCCACGGAGCCCTACCGTAATAGAAGGTTGCTCATTGGAAAGAATAGAAGTGTCCGAAACGAGGACAATATCAGCTGCCAACATTTCTTTATTGGCTC
>CAZHOC010000214.1:6450-7469 GCA_964534295.1 uncultured Bacteroidia bacterium
TCGCTGCCAATTTCTTCCTCACCCTCGATTAGGAGTTTTACGTTGCACGGAACGCCACCTTGTTGGTTGAGTACTTCGATAGCTTTGAGGTGCATATACATTTGACCCTTGTCATCGCAGGCCCCCCGAGCATAGATATTACCGTCTTTGATGACAGGCTCGAATGGAGGGCTATGCCATAAGTCTAAAGGATCTGGCGGCTGCACGTCGTAGTGGCCATAAACCAATACGGTTGGCTTATCGTCACCAACAATTTTTTCGGCATAAACGATAGGGTGGCCAGGAGTAGGATATTTTTCTACTCGATCGACATCTAGCTTTGTGATTTGGTCTACTAACCAATCAGCAGCCCGGTCTACATCGCCTTTGTAGGCGGAATCGGCGCTAATACTAGGAATCTTGAGTAGATCAATCAGTTCGGCAATAAAGCGTTCCTGATTTTCGGAGATATATGTACGAATTTGTTCCATGTTCGGGGGATCTTTGGTGGCTAGAATTCTACTAGCTCAATTCATCCCTAAAACTACCGAAGTGGAACAGATTCTCAAAATACCGACCACTTTTGATGGCCTAAAAATTGATCATTTTGCCACAAACTGATGATGTATAAGCCATCCGACAAGGATGGGAGTTCAATAATGCTCGCTGGGCTCCTATTTTCCTGGTAAATGAGCTGGCCTTGCAAGTTGTGGATTTTGATATTGAGTAGGGGAGCAGTGGAGCGAAATTCCTCGAATATTATCTGGGCTTTTTTACCCGGATTGGGAACGATTTGCCAGTTCTGCGAAGCAGTAACTTCCCTCTTAATCGAAAGCGCATTGCCTAAATCTTCATAGATAGCTAGGCCTCCTCTGCGATTGCCCACTATCCATTCTAATGCACCGTCTTGATCTATATCGGCAGCGTCTATGCTAATGCGGGTGCCTTCTTTGATCATACCGAACTGACTTTCCTGTTCAGTAAAATCCCCATCTAGATTTCCGTCTAGTTGATTGAAACGATACAAAGCCCCACTTTCT
>CAZHOC010000215.1:0-7465 GCA_964534295.1 uncultured Bacteroidia bacterium
TGACAGCTGCTGGCGTGAGTGCTACCGATGGCAACCATCGCTTGCCTTCCGGTTTGTGGGGAGAGTTTCGCCAAAAATTATATGATCATTATGGCGGCCCAGATTCTGTTTTTACGGGTTGGGTGAGCAATACTCAATTCGAACCGCACATAGGTAATCGTTTTTGGCAGGAATTGGCTGATGCTGAAACTAGTTTAGAACGTATGCATGGCTGGTGGCCGATTTCAGTAGAGCGTGAGGGAGATAAGGTCATAGGAGCTACTTTTTCCAACTCCTCCGGAGAACGCTTAGCTGTCCAAGCGGAAATGACCATTGACGCCACTGAACTAGGAGACCTAATCGAAATGGCGGGGGCGACTTTCTTTACGGGCCAAGACACTCCCGATGATCCACACGATCCCAATATTCAAGACCTTACCTATGCCGCCATTCTAAAAGACTATGGCGATGCTACTGATCATCTGATTACAGATCCTCCTGCTTACGATCCTGAGGAGTTTAAATGCTTATGCCTCGAGGCTTGCGACGATCCTCAGCCAGATACGCGTGATTGTGAGTTGGTGCTCAACTATGCTCTGCTGCCCAATAAAAAGTATATGATCAACTGGCCCAACAATGGCAATGATTATTATACCAATCCAATCCCGATGAGCCGAGCGCAGCGGGACTCTGTCTATCAACTCGCCAAAGAGCGCACCTTGGCCTTTATCCACTTCATTCAAACCAAAGCGGGTTATCCTAATCTTGGCTTGGCAGACGATGAATTCCCTACTGAAGATAAATTCCCGCTTATTCCTTACCATCGAGAAGCGCGCCGCATCTTAGGTCAGGTACAACTTAAAGTGGAGGACCTTATTGATCCTTACGCCTCCGCCGAACGCCCCCTCTACCAGCAAGCCATTGCGGTAGGAGATTATCCGCTGGATCACCACCATGACAAAAATCCAAACTCTGCGCCCATGGAGTATCCGCCGATCCCTTCCTTTTCGGTACCGCTGGGTTCGCTAATCCCACAGGAGTTAAAAGGATTTCTAGTGGCAGAGAAGAGCATCAGCGTAACCCATATGGTAAATGGAGCCTCAAGACTGCAACCCTGTGTGATTTTGATTGGCCAAGCTGCGGGTGAGACTGCTGCTGTTTGTATCAAGACTGATCGTTCTCCGCAGGAGCTAGCCCCTATAGAGGTACAACAAGGCTTGCTTGATGCTGGCTGCTGGTTATTACCCTTTATTGACGTACCTCCCAGCGACCCTGATTTTCAAACTATCCAAAAGGTCGCGCTTAAAGGTTGGTTGCGAGGTCATGGAATACCTTACAAGTGGGCCAATCAAACTTGGTTTTACCCAGATAGCGTAGTTAGCTGGGGACAAATCTCGGATCAAATACCTTTAGACTTTGTCCAAGAACCCGAGCCACGAAGCAAACGCGAATGGGCCCAATTTTTATCACAATCATCCACTGACCAATGAAACGCTACCTACTAGTCTTCCTGCCTTTTTTGTTGTGCTGTGCGGAGCCCGAACCTGAAGAACAGCGCCCTCCTAATGTTGTGATCATTTTTACGGATGACCAAGGCTATCAGGATGTGGGCGTATTTGGCTCCCCTGATATTGCTACCCCAAATTTGGATCGCATGGCCGCTGAGGGTACTCGCTTTACTCAGTTTTATGCTTCGCAACCAGTTTGCTCTGCTAGTAGGGCCTCGCTTTTGACAGGCTGCTACTCTAACCGCATTGGCATCCACGGAGCCTTCTTCCCCAAAGCCAAAAGCGGCTTGCACCCAGACGAAATGACCATTGCAGAAATGTTAAAACCTCTGGGCTATGCAACAGCGATATTTGGTAAGTGGCACCTTGGCGATCACCCCGATTTAATGCCCAATAAGCAGGGCTTTGATGAGTACTTTGGCATCCCTTTTTCAAATGATATGTGGCCCTTGCACCCCAATCAGGCCAATTTCAATTTTGATCCCTTGCCGCTCTATGAGAATGATTCTGTTGTCCAGTACCTAGAAGACCAGAGTCAACTGACTACTTGGTTGACAGAGCATGCGGTTGATTTTATCGAACGTAAAAAAGACGAGCCTTTCTTTTTGTATGTACCTAACCCTATGCCGCACGTCCCCTTATTTGTTTCGGACAAGTTTAAGGGAAAATCTCCGCGGGGTTTGTATGGGGACGTGATCTCAGAAATTGATTGGTCAGTGGGAGAGATTTTGGCCGCTTTGGAGCGAAATGGTTTGGATAATAATACGCTGGTAATCTTTACTTCGGACAATGGGCCTTGGCTCAATTATGGGGAGCATAGTGGCTCTGCTTTGCCTTTGCGGGAGGGAAAAGGAACTTGCTGGGAGGGTGGAGTCAGAGAGGCTTGTATCATGCGTTGGCCAGGACAAATTCCTGCAGGAAAAGCGGTAGCGCAGCCTGCGATGACCATAGATATTTTGCCTTCTATCGCTGCTTTTACGGGGGCGGCTTTGCCGAACGCTCAAATCGATGGAATAGACATTGGACCTTTGATGCTAGGACAAGCACAAAATCCTCGTCCTGAGGGATTTGCCTACTACTATCATCGTAATGAGTTGCATGCAGTGATGAGCGGTGATGGGCGTTGGAAGTTATATTTCCCACATTCTTATCGCACCCTCAATGGCAAAGAGGGGGGCAAAGATGGCTTGCCAGTGCCATATGAATACAACAAACTCCAGGAATTAGAGCTTTACGATTTGCAAAATGATGTGAGCGAAAGTCAAAATGTGGTGGCTGATCATCCTGAAGTAGTAAAAGAACTAGAGCAGTTAGCGGAGGCTTATCGTGCCCGTTTGGGAGATGCTTTGTTGGAGAGGGAAGGCAGTGAAAACCGTGCCCCGGCGAGTGTGAGTTGGGAGTGAGAGGAGTTGTTGAATTTTTGATTTGTTGAAGGGTTGAATTATTGAATCAACAACTCAACAACTCAACAACTCAACAACTCAACAACTCAACTAAGCGTTCCGCGCAGCGGCAATAAAAAATGTAACCATTTGCATCCTTGGGATTATGTAGACAAACAAATCCTACATACGACCATGCTTTTGATAAATTTTCGCAGCCTAATTTGCTGTGCCCTGCTCCTCTGTGCCCAATTTACTCTTTCCCAAGCGCAGGAGCGAATTACGCTAGCCCAAGCTCTTGATCAAAAACTTGTCCGCATTGCTATCCAAGGAGCGGGTGGTTACCAAGGAGAAGCTCTCCGCTTACTGGTGGAGAATCTTAGTCCGAATGTCCTTTCCCTGGAAATCCCTGCTGGGCAAATCTTTGCGAGTGAAGATAGCTCTGTGCAAGACCTTATGGTTACCCAAGAGGCGATGATGGCGTTGCGGCCAAGAGAAAGAAAAGCCCGTTCTCTCTGGACGATGTGTACGCAGTCCTTTAATATGTCTCCCAAAAAAGGCGAGCGTTTTTCAATAGGGGCGATGGCCAGTGGAGGCTTGCTTGCTTTGGCGCAAAAAATTTCTACCAAAGGTTATCAAAATAGTACTGCCCAATCAGCGGTCTGGTCCTTAGCCAATCAGGAATCAGTCAGGAGTATTTATGGCAATGATACAACGATGGTAAGAGATATTGCGACTACGGTAAGTGAGGCGACTGGAGTACCGATGAGTGAATTTGTGTTTGTGCCTAGAACCCATCACATCACTTCCATCCGCACTAGTTTGGAAGGCCTGATTAAAGAGAATTTAGAAGGGGCACGATTGGATTTGTATAACACCTCCGGTGAACGCATCCGCACCTATTTTGAAAACCGAAATTTGGAAGCTGGCTTCAGGCAGTTTCGAGTAGGGGCTAGCCATACTCTAGGAGACTCGGCAGAATTGTTTTTGCGCTTGAGAGTAGGGGATGAGGTAGTGATGGAACGCATGATCAGTGCTGGAGATACCGTTACCCCATTGATGCATCTCTATCAGAAGGTCGCGATTAACTATGAAGTGGCAGAAGATATGCTCACTAGCGTGGGCGTTTATGACGAGGCGGATCAGTTATACTTTTTGATTAAGGATAAGCATGCGATAAAGCAAGGCTACAATCGCGGAATTTTTATCGCGGGCTGTTATGTGCCGACAGATGAGACCTATAGTATAAAAGTCAAGCAGGGGGATCGCACAATAGCAGCCCAAGTCCTTGACCCCAATGCGCCAGAACCACAGCTTTTTGCCAAAATAACGTTGCGTGGTGATTTTGCCTTCGAATTATCCGAAGCACTGAATAATGCTAAGGTGGCGATCTATACAGAGGCAGGTGAGGAGAGACGTCTCATTTACAATATTCACCATCTGAATCCTGGTAAAAGGCGAATTAATTACATTTTCCAACATTTCGACGGGTCGAATGAAGTCTTTTATATCCGCCTTGTGAGAGAGGATGGCAGTATAGCCGCTGAGAAGAAGATTAGTCAATAATTATTAGCACATTCATGGAAAAGGCCCTATTGAGGGCCTTTTTATTTTATTCTTATTAAATCATTACCAAAGAGTTACAAAGGTCTTTAGAGGGGAGGAGATAAACATTATTAGACGCTTGAAAAGCTATTTTTATATGGTCAAAATTGTATTCGTTTTTTGAGGCTGCTACTGCTAAAGCAAAATAATTGACCGTTTGATAAATTCCCATTGATTGTAAAAGATTCCCTTTATATATTTAAGCAAATATTGCATAAGCAAGTATTTTAGACAGCCCAAAACAAGACACCACACTTTCACTTTTGATCTAAGCCTGATTAGAAAACCTTTTTTTACTCTCCTTGTAAGACTTTTTCCTGTACTTTTTTTCTGTCTTTGCCAAGCCTACAACCTTTGGCAAACATACTCTTTTGTGCCTAATCGAATACGCAATAATTACCTCCTAGCATGCTAAAAATTCGACCTCTTCCCTTACTCTTATGCCTTATCTTTTTGGCTGGCTTTAGTCCCGGCCTCTGGGCGCAGCCTTTGCAAATGGGCGTTAGTAGTTCTACCAACGCGGCTGGTTCCACAGTAACGGTTGATGTTACTGTGCAGAATTTTACTACCATCTTTGGCTATCAGGGTGGGATTAGTTTCGATGATAACGTGCTTGAGTATGTCTCTTCGAATTCTCCGCGCCCCGATGTCGTAAATATCGTTGGGGAACCAGGCTCTAGCCCTGCCATCCCTAATGATAAGCTTACCTACGTTTGGTTTGACTTTAGTGGTTCAGGTGTTACACTACCAGATAATGAGGTAGTACTAACTATCACTTTTAATGTCAAGCCCAATGTACTGACCGGTACAACGGGAGCCGTGGTGATAGATGGATCTCTTACCCCAGTAGGGTATTCTGATCCAAATACGGGTGGTGTGATTAGTACCAATTTGCCCACTACTCCTGGTGAAGTATTGGTCAATCCTGGTCTACCAATCCCACCTCCTACGATAGGTGATTTAAATGTATGTGAAGGTGATGATACAGCGCTTTCTCCTACTGCAAGTATGGGGATTACGCTTTTCAACTTTTATTCCAGCGACCCAACAATAGGTTCGCCTACTCCCCTTGCGAGCGGAGTGAGTACCTATGATCCTGCTACAACGCCAGGAACTAGCCCACAAACTATTTGGGTTACTTCTGCAAATAATGCTTTTGAGTCTACTCCGGTTGCAGTTACTGTTACAGTAGCTGCTAACCCTACCCCTCCTACGATTTCAGGCACAAGCCAAATTTTACCGGGTCAGACTACGACTCTGGATGCAGGTGCTGGATTTGCTTCTTATCTGTGGTCACCGGGAGGGGAGACTACTCAAACGATTACTGTGGGTGGAGGAACTTATTCGGTAACTGTGACAAATGCGAGTGGCTGTCCCGCTACTTCTGCTTCTTTCACGGTTACAGAATCTACTCCAACTTTAGAAATGGCAATCAGTAGCGCTTCTGGCCTACCTGATACCGATGTTACAGTGGATGTTACGGTAAAGAATTTCAATACCATTTTTAACTATCAAGGGACCGTAACTTTTGATGCTACCATTTTGGATTATGTCGGATTTAGCTCTCCGGAGGCACCGAACATTAGTAATATCATCAACCCTCCTGGAGGAGGTATTCCTGCTTTACCGGCGAATAAATTGACCTTCCTGTGGACAGATCCATTTGGAACCGGACAAAGCTTGAATGATGATGATGTGATCTTGACACTGACCTTTCACATTAAGGCGGGTGCTTCCCCTGGATCGACGGCAAATATTACCATTGATGGTACGCAGACACCTTTAGGGTATTCAGATGTGAATCTAAATTTCCTGCCCTATAATGTAACTCCTGGAGTCGTTACCGTTAATGCGGTAGTCCCTACGGCCTCTGGTCCCTGTGATTGTGCCCAGCGATGGGAAGATGGAGGAACTTGGAGTCCTAATGATTGTAGTGGAGGAATTAGTGAAGCACAAAATCCTCCTGCAGGTAGCAGCGCTAAGGGAATTATCGAGTGCGGAAGTGCGGCAAATACGCAGTCCAATATCATGGCTAATTGCAGTTACTCAGATACAAGTTTTGATGTTGATCTTTCTGGTCATACTTGTATCGACCCCAGTAGTGGACTTCCTGCAGTACCACAACCTGTGGAGCCTACTAATGGTGAACCTGTAATTTGGTTGCAATTCGATGTGAGACCCAATGCAGGTAATTTTCAGATTCAAATCAATGATAATGATGCTTCAGATAATATAGCGTGGGCTTTATACTACTCTACCGAGAGTCAGTCTTGTACAGACGCTCCAGGTACTGATGGTAATACATATGAGGTGGCAGGTGATTGCTCAAGCCTTATATTTTCTGCTTGTGGGGTTGAGAGTTCTAGCACTTGGAACACCATCCCAGTGCCAGATTTTGATCAAACGACCAACTACTACATCGTTATCTGGGATCAAAATGCAGATGGAGGCCTGGATATCAACAACTTTAAGGCACGTTTTGGTTGTGGAGTTTCTGGAGGAGGAGGACAAGATCCAATCTGTCTGATCCAAGAGACAGGAACTACCGAATCTTGTGGTCCTAATGGCGAGTTGATCGTTACTACTCAGGTCAACGGTATCAATGGTACTTATGTAGCCACTGATAATACAGGCGGATCAGGCGTCTCTTATCTGTACACTTCTTCTGGAGGCTCAACCAATACAACTGGGCTAGTTCTTACTAATTCAGAAGGAAGCGGTGAAATCACAGGCACGATTACGGTTACTTACCCTGCGGGAACGAGCAATTATGATTTTGACATAAGCAATACGGATAATACGACTAGTCCTCCCCCAGAGGATCCCAATGCTTGTACGCTAAACATTGCTGGTACTGGGCCTGTTTGTCCTACCTGTGATGTAACTCTAGTGAGTGCTGTACCAAGTGCTGGGGCATGTGTTACTCCAGCTAATGGAAGTATTGTAGCTACCGCTACTTCAAGTGTAGCCGTTGAGTTTTCTCTTGATGGA
>CAZHOC010000216.1:0-7446 GCA_964534295.1 uncultured Bacteroidia bacterium
CAAATCATAGCCGTACCCCTCCATTGGAGACGAAAATGGCAACGTGGATACAATCAAGCAGCAGAAATTGGTAAAGGGATGGCTCAAGCTATGGAGCTAGAATTTGCGGATGATGTATTGAAAAGGAGGGTACATACTCGGACACAGACTAGACTTTCTGGCCAAGCTAGATGGAAAAATGTCTCGGAAGCCTTCAAAGTGATGAGAAGACCGCCGAGACGAGTACTAATTGTGGATGATGTGATCACAACGGGAGCAACCCTTGAGGCCTGTATTAGAGTCTTAACTCAACATCCAGAGCCTCCTGAGAAAATATATGTTGCTTCTCTAGCCATCGCTAGAAAACACTAGTTCGTAGGATGAAAATCTAACCAGATAAGGATTAGTGAAACCATACTTTCCTGACTGATAACCATGGTGTTATCGGGCTCTTGAGCGAGTAGAATACGCTTAATTTGCTTGCAAACCTGCTTCAGGACGACATAGGGTGTCATGCCTTCGTAGATAAGTTGACAAACCTTTTCCCACAAAATACTGAGCCGATAGCCTTCTGGAATACTGGCCATGTTTGCCTGGATGTCAGCTGTCATGCATTGGCAACAGTGAAAAAACATATTGCGCATTTCATTACTGCAGCGTTGAAAATTGTTCTCGTGCTCCACGAGAATGTCCGCCATAGTATTGACGATCTCACTCTCAATCTGCTGAGGGAGATAGATGTCTAGCATGCCACGATTGATAGCATCAAACATCTGAAATGATTGTGTGTTAGTGGTCCCCAAATCTTTCATGTTATGGCTTCTTTAAAGGTTTGAACTGGTCTAGTTGTGGTTGACTGTAGGGCCTTCGGTCTCGGCTTTCTTGATAATCGCCCAGACGGTGCTGGGGGTAAGTTTGAAGATCATACTCAGGGCTTCGACGGTAACAGTTTTGTTTCTATATTGTCTGAGCGCCATGAGGCGGTTGAATTCTGCATAGACCGTAAAGTCTCTGATGGAGGTCTTTTTGAGGATGCCGTTTTGAATCATGTAATTCAATAGTACCTCAGGTTTGTGGACGGTTTCAGTCAATCCATCCGGTCCATAGCAGGCTTTGATTATATTCTGTGAAAAGGATTCTTCTAGCTGAGTCATGATTTGTGCTTATTGATGATGTGTACAAATACTTGTTAAATGCTGAGTTATTTAGAGACAATAAATTGAAATTGTTCCTTGGTGTTTTAGGTAATTATTGACCCAATGGCCTCATTGGTTGTAAATGTTCCCTTAAGAGCCTATCATTTTGACCATATAAAGCCTCTGCTTTGAGTTCATTCTCAATGACTCAAAAAAAATGAGGAGAAAAGAAGACAGTTTATTAAAATTGTTCCTAGTAAATTCTTCCAAAGGTTTTATTTTGGTGGCATATCCCTTATTTTGTTCCTAGTCTATTTCCTTGATCTCAATATCAAATACTCGATAAAACTGAGGAAAAATAAATACAGTAATTGGTGATTGTTCCTGGTAGATTGGGTGAAATTAATCTGTATATTAAGTATGGGTTTATTTTGTTCCTTTTTGCTATGATAAGTACTCAGCTCTACTCTCTCCTCAAGAAGCTTGATCCCGAGACTCAAACCGATTTTGGTAATTGGTTGCAATGGCGATTGCGGGGCAAAGAACAATATCTCCAGGTCTTATATGAGGGATTGTTAGCCAATCCTAAGTGGACTTCCATTTGGCAGGATATGTTTCCTCAAAAACCCTTGCCTGAGGATAAGAAGCAGATACCACATATTCTCCGTAAACGAGCCCACGCTCTGAAGAAATTGTTGAAGGAATACCTTGCTTATCAATACATCCTTGATGATCATTATTTTTTGGACATTTCTTTCCTTAGGCACGTCAATGAGGGCAAAGTAAATGAGGATTTTATGGTTTTTTTCCGTCAGCTAGAGAGAGCTTATACCCAAAAGGATGGAGATTACCACGAGCAGATGGGGCTGATGTTAGAGGAGTTTTATGCTTATGAAAGCAGAATCGGTAAAAAGGTAGTGGGAAGCCGTTGGCAGGAAATGCTAGATCATTTTGCCATCTCCTACCGCTTTCGCTTTTTAGAATTATATCTCTCCACCACTAACAATCGGCACCTTCCAAAAGGCATCGAAAAGCCTCAAGATTTTACGCTCGATGCGCTTAGGAAAGACAGACTGGTCAATGAAAATTCGGCGCTTAAACTCCTTTTAGAGATTTGCCGATTAATGGATACAGATATCAAAAAGTCTCCTGAGGAGCACTTAGAAGTCATTGAAGTCTACAAGGAAAACTATCAGCATTTTGAAGCTTATATGCAACAGAATATGTCGATTTGCATAGAAAATTATCTCAGTCGTCGTGTTCTCAAAGAGGGCTTAAAAGTAGATAGTGAACATCGCTTCAATTATTATGTATGGGCAGCAGGAGAAGGGCTATATCTTTATGAAGGAATATTGAATTATAAACGCTATGTAAGTATTGTCTTTGCAGGGATTGAGGCAGAAAAACTTGAACAGACTAAAGATTTTATGGCAGTCTTCACTTCTAAGCTTGATCCTAAGGTACGAGAAGATGTTTACCGCTTTTGTGAGGGACTTTGCCTCTTTGAAGAGGGGGACTTTGATCCCATCATCAAGGGATTTATGACGATTTCCTTTCCTATACCTGCTTATGAGACCAATGTACGACTTCTACATTTACAAGCAAGGTATGAGAAAGGGGAGAGGGCAGAACTAGAGGTTCCTCTCAAAAGTTTACGTACATTTTTAAAGCGAAATCCAGCCTTATCGGAAGGTTTTAAGCAGCAGAGTAAGCTCAAAATCAAACTCTTCTTGGACCTCTTGACTCACTTTCGTAGGGCCAAAGTATTGAAGATGAAAGCAGAAGCGCTAAATATTAAAAATGCTTCTTACCGTAAATGGATGCTTGCCAAAATAGAGCAAAGATTGCAAGGAGATGAATTTTTACCTCCTCCAGTATAGAAAAAGGGAAACCAAAACACTGTTTGGCTTCCCCGATTATTGAAGTTGCTTCCGATTATATAAGTATTAATGTTGGATAAGGATTTTTTCTCTGCGGAGAACGCCTTCCTCATTAATAACGAAAAAGTACAGTCCGTTAGGGATATCGCTGGTTTCTAACCGAACAATAGCTTGTTCTAAGTTCCATGTTTTCACAATCTTACCGGACAGGTCTACTAGTTTGATCTCCCCTAACTCCTCTTGAGTTGGGTTTTCCAACATGACATAACTAGAGCTTGGATTTGGGCCAATCGAAAGAGGCAAAGCCTCTCGTGTGTTAAGGCTGAAGTTGAGCAAACGTAATCCTAGGACTGGTTCCTTTTTGCCCACTTCTACCTCAATTTCGCAGGATACATTTCCGCCCTTGCCCACTAGACCATATCCACTTTGACCGACTTGATCGATTCGCCAAGCGTCAATCGTGATCTCATCGCCTTCTGAGCTAATGGAATAGCTAAAGTCAAAATTACTGCCGAGCATCCAACCACCTGTGGCATCAAAATCAAAACCAGAAGCAGCGGTCATGGTAAAACCTTCCGCGACAAAAGTGGCACTAAAGCTGTGTATGTTGCTGGCGGGCTGAGTCTCAGTACCTATCTCAATAACGACTTCCGCTTCGTCTCCCGTATTGACAGGAGTGGGATTGAGATAAGCTTCGATCGTCTGGGCTGAGAGACTCGTTCCAAAGCCAAGGAGCCCAAGCATGATGAAGCCTTGTACTAAGGCATAGAAATTTTTGGGCAGAGACAGAGCTCTCCCATTGAGAATACGTGTGTTGTACATAACAGGGTAGATTAAATGTTGAGTCCACAACATAATCGACCCCGTAGTCAATTAAACCACGATTTTCAGGGATATTTGCCTACCACAAAAAGGGTAGAGCGATCTAGCACCTTTTTGTTATCATAATAAGTGAGTAAGCTATTTATTAAAAAATGAAGGCTCAAAAAGTCCATTTTTGAGCCTTCAACCATTCAAACTAAGTATTACTGATTAGTAACTACCGATGCAATAATAAGCGCCAAGGGAAAAAACGTTCGATCCTCCCTCTGCATTATTGAGCAAATATGAAGCTCGTAATCCTACTGGTGCACCGAGAATTATTGCTCTTATTCCTCCATTTACAACGACACCAATACCTCCATTACCGTTAAAGCTGCCAAACGCGCCGGCTGATCCAAAGCTACTGATACCATAACCGATCCCTGCATAGCCGCCAAATGAAGAGGAGGTATATGGATTCGCGGCCATACCAAAGTTTACCTCAGCCATAAGAGGAGCATCTAAAGCAAAAGCACTCGCTCCAGCTTGTGAATTATACTCAAGCCACATACCCAAATGTGTTCCTAAAGAAATAGTTCCTTCATCCCCAAACTCAACTAAATTGACTCTTGGAGAATACATAATACCGGGAACTGAGGCGTCCTCACCAATATATATGCTACCGCCTAAAGAATGGGAAAAGCTTATTTGACCACTTAGCATAGGGACAAATGCAAAAAGACTCAATAGTAATGTTAATTGTACTTTCATGATTTCTATAAAAATTAAAAAAAAGTCTATCATGCTGCCCTTCAAATAAAGGCAGCATCACTCAGGGGAAAGCTGTTTTTTGAGAAAACCTAAGGCTTTTCGGCTATTCTAGATAGAGATATAGTAGCCGCCAATCCAAGAGCCTTGGATTTCACTTGAACTTAAATGTTGAAAGAAAAAGAGATCAGGTTTTTATTGTGTTTATCGCTAATAGTGCTATTAAAAGTGTTGTGCTTTTCAATACTAGGTAAATAATTGCACTATCCCAAAAAGAAAAAATAGTTTTGGGAATCATTCCAAAATCCAGTGAAAACATCTTGGAGTGAATGAAGGATAGTGCTAAACCCCACACTAGAAGCTTCCGCTAAACAAGATGTTCAGGGCTTAACAAATCCATCACAGACTTGACTGGACTAAAGGTTGTCTTCGGTACCTCTACCAATATGGTATGCCAATCGGCCATGGCGCCATTCCAAAGTCCCGGCAATTCTAGCGCCTGTAACTTTTGACCATTACGGGATTTTTGCGTGATGAAACCTGTGTCATCATCACGAAACTGTAGGAGATCAAACTTCTGGCCTTTATAATCTTTGAGTCCACAAACAAGGTCCGTGATATTGGCAAATCCCGCCGTCTTGGCGATTGCAGTCTGCTCTGCCGAAGCAAAATTGATTTGTGCAGTTTCTATGATTTGTAGGCTGAGGTCTCCAGCTTCATTCTTTACCCAAAATGGCCCCCCACCAGTATTACTATCCGTAGCAATAATCCCACATACTCTGATCGGACGCTTGAGTTTTTGATAGAGATAGGCTTTGCGCTGGTCTGGTTCTTGATTTTGCCAGCCGCTGCGCGGAACGATTCCCATCCTAGCTAGAAGCTTGAGTGCGCTAGTTTCAAGTTCTGGACTTAAATCTGTGCTTGAATCAAATGCTTCCAATAAAGCAAAAACCTCTGCCTGTGCTTCGCAGAGTACACCCGCGATCAACTTTTTGTAGCGAAAGGTAGGAGCTTTCAAAGCATCGGGCACCACATTATCGACATTTTTGATAAAGACGAGATCTGCCTCAAGCTGATTGAGGTTTTCCAGTAAAGCGCCATGGCCGCCCGGTCTAAAGAGCAAGCTGCCGTCCTCCTTCCGAAATGGTTTTCCCGCTTCATCCACCGCGATGGTATCAGTAGCCGGATTTTGCTGAGAAGTCTCAAGCGTAAAGCTAGTAGCGTAACGTCCTGAATAGGGAATCTCTAAATCTGCAAGATGCTCGTTTACGAGGGAGTTATGCTCCGCAGAAACGGTGAAGTGTAAGACTACTTCCCTGTTTTTGCCCTTTGCATAATGCGCCCCCTCTACCATATGTTCCATGGCAGGGGTCCGCAACTCACCTTGATAGCGATGAAAGCGCAACAACAGTTTTGGGAGTTTCCCATAGTTAAGCCCGGGCTCATCAAGCAGAAATTTTAGTATCTCTCGATATTGCTCGGCCTCCAGCATCCTTAAGAGGTCCTTACCATTTCTATCAATCACCTTGACGAGATCTTCATAAAAGGCAAACTGCTTGATGCGCTGATAAAAAAGAGTGATCTGATCGTTCTCCGCAGGAGTCAGCCCCTCTCCATTTAGATAGGCATAGAGCAATTTGAACATCCTGCTCGCAGCTCCAGATGCCGGCACAAATTTGCAGATGCGCATTTCGATTGCCTTGCTTTCATAGAGACTAATTAGGCGATCAATTTCCGCTTCCTCATATTTCTGTACCCCGTCTCCTATCTGAGGAGCTCTTTCTAATTGGATCGGAGGAAATCCTTTTTGGAAACGCTCCAATTGCCAAAGAAAAAGATCAGGAGCGATGCCTTTTGCTTGCATCCTCTCCTGATCTTGCTTGCTCATTTGAGCCAAATATTCTGTTGAATTCAAACTATTGCTTGGTTACCAAAAGATTGCGTAAAGAGCCGCGGTAATCAATAATACAGCAATAGCGCCAATGTTGAAGACTGGTCCAGTGGCGAAAAGCTCCTTCGAAAGCGTAATGCCTTTCTCATGATCTTTACCACCATTTTCCAACTGACTGATGATAACCATTACGACCATAGACAAGATCCAAGTCCACATCATTTGATGCATAAATGGAATGTCCACAAACATGGCATGATCAACCCATCCTTTGGCGCCAACCTTAAAGTACAAGGCAATCGGAATCGAAATAATCGCTCCCCAAATCGCTGCATTATTGGTGGTCTTTTTCCAGAATAACCCTAGCATAAATACTGCCAGAATACCCGGACTGACGACCCCTGTATATTCTTGTATGTACTGAAATACTTGTCCTAAACTATCTAAGGTTGGGGCTAAGATAACGCCAATCACCAAGGCAACGACTGCCGAAATACGACCAATGTTTACCAATTGACCTTCGCTAGCATCAGGCTTGATATAAGGCTTGTAAATGTCCATGGTAAAGATCGTCGCGGTAGAATTAAGCATAGAAGCGAGAGAAGAAACAATCGCCGCTGCTAAAGCTGCTAGTACCAGTCCTTTGAGCCCAGAAGGCATAAACTGTGAAATCAGCCAAGGAGAGGCCTTATCGTTATCAATCATCATTCCTTCAGCGCCTTCTTTCAAGAAGGCCGCGTCTACTGAATCCAATGTTACCATGCCGGCAGCATCCATATTCATGGCATAGGCTACGATACCCGGCACTACTACGATTAGGGGCATAAGTAGCTTCAAGCCTGCGGCGAACGCTATGCCTCGCTGAGATTCTTTGAGGCTCTTAGCAGCGAGAGTACGCTGGATGATATATTGGTTGAAGCCCCAGTAGTACAGATTGGCTACCCACATGCCCCCGATCAGAACGGCAATCCCGGGCAGGTCATTCCAGGCA
>CAZHOC010000217.1:0-6183 GCA_964534295.1 uncultured Bacteroidia bacterium
ATTGGTAAGGAGGTTTACCCCCTTGGGGAACGCTTGTCAAATTCAAACCATTCTGGTCAATGGAGGCCTTGAGATATACCGGAGCACAAAGACCAAAATTGGGGCGTATCATATAAGCGGTCAAAAACCCAAAGTCTTCATTATTGGCCCAGCCACCAGCCGGACTAGCATTCCAGTACACCCAACTACTTCCAGGACTAAAACCTGTATTACTGGTTCCAAGACTTATATTTGAATTGGTTTCATTTACGCCGACAAAGTATTTATCGGCGGGCATACCAAGGGGGCCATTGATAAAGGGTAGCGTAAGCCAGACCCCATTCGCTTCATCTTGCTCAGTGATGGTATAGGATACTGTATTGCTCAATAGAAGGTCTGGTACATCAGCACTATCCAGATTGTAAACACTGGCATATACTTGATCTCCCGCAGGTGGGTTATCAAGGTAGAAACTAATTGAAGTCATAAAATCAGTTTCTTGAGTTTCATAGCTTTGACCCAAGATTGAGCCTTGTCCGGGGCCAGCACCAATCCCTAGTGCTCCAGAGAACTCATTGCGATCACGAGCATAAATGCTATCCCCAAGACTAATTTCGTATCTCAACTGATTGTTACTGCTGTCTTGGTCTAGTTGGGGATAGGAGAGCACATCTACGATGAACGCATAGTCTCCTTTACTATTCAAAGAGTAGGAGGGGAGCAAAAAGGAGATACTGTCTAAAGCGTTCGGCCCGGCCGTAAAATAAGACTCCTCAAAAATCTGAACAGCCTCATAATCGACTCTGAGTTTGATTTCCAAACTATCTATATCAGCGACCCCTAGGTTTTGCACCTTGACTGGTATCTCTAATTGATTGAGGTGATTAGCAGGAACAATACTATAAGGGGACCTGGGGCGAATATCAGTTAAGCGGGCGTCAAATTGCAATAGTTCAAAGTCTAGTTCTAAGCCAAAAATGATATCAGGGTCCTCCTGCACCAAACCGCCTAATACTCTCTGATTTGGATAGTCTGGATGATTGTCGCTGATAAACACTCCTCCTGCTGCGCCAAAGGTGCCCAATAGGACATTTATGTCTCTTTCATTAGACATTTGGGTGCCGATACTCAAATCGATTTGGACTATTCTAGCGCCCGAGCCGTTTTGATCAGAAGCCCATAAGTATGGCCCCCCGGGACTAAGCCCATCATAGGCTAAACCATAATTTCCACTCAACTGATGAACTGCATGGGGAATTTGGCGCAAAGTGTTGCCTAGCAGATCAATTTGAATCAATGGGCCATCATCCGGACCTGGAGGTCCCCAATTACAAATCCAAAAGCCTCCTTGAGCATTATTCGCATCAGGATCGTAGGTCAAAGTTCTTACCTGATCGGGGGCATTGATGACCGCCTGAGTTTGCCGGCTAAGGGTATCAACTTTATAAATCGTATTGCTATTGTTGCTGAGGTAGAAATAGGCGCCATCCCAGGCAATGCCTCTCGTACCGACAATTGCATTGCCATTTTGATCAGGGATGGTGAAACTCTCAATTTTCTGGCTCGCTACATTTAATCTATGAAAGACGTTATTGTTCCATTCGGCCACCCAGTATTCTTTTCCATTAAAGGCTACGGCTGCAAGTCCTAGATTATCTACCGGATTTATGGAGTCTGAAGCGCTAAATTGATATAGAAATTGCCACATGCTCTCAGCCGTTGCTCCTCCTGAGACTTGGGCATAGCTGGTGAAAAAGGCAAAAGATAGTATAAGAGCGGTGAATACAGATCTGAGATTCATAGGTCGATTCTAAGCTTTAATGTTAAAGCTGAATCATCAAAAATTAAGTTCGTTTTTTGGAAAAATATTTCCCTTGTATGATTTGTGCCAAACAAAAAAAGACTCGTTCTATAGCAGAACGAGTCTTTTGTGTTAAGAAAAACGATTTAGCTTTTCTAGTGCGGGCTTATCTTACTGATACACGGCGAGTGGCAGTACCTTGAGCGGTTTGCACCTGAATAAGGTAGATACCAGCAGCGCGGCTAGTGAGATCAAAAGTATGATTTACTGCCTGAGCACGTGGTAGTACGACAGTTTCTACGATAGCACCAGTTAGGTCATATACAGTAACTTTAGCAGCTTCTGCCTGAGCGAACTTAAGGTCTAAGTCAAACTGACCGTTGTTTGGATTCGGGAATAGGTTAAAGGCATTGATACCAGCAGCTTCTTCCTCTTCGATACCAGTAGTCCACTGATTTACTACTTCAGAAGTAAAGGTCTGAGTACAACCATTTACGTCTGTTACAGTAACGCTATAAGCTTGGCCACCTACTACATTAGAGATAGTCTGAGTAGTAGAAGCAAATGGATCGTTCCAAACATAAGTGTAAGGAGCAGTACCACCAGTTGCGTTAGCAGTCAAGGTAGCATCACCAGCACCACTATCATCATCGTCGATGTTAACAGAACCAGTCAAGTATAGAGGTGCACAAGGACCGAAGTTTGGACGTAGTACGTAAGCAACTTCAAATCCACCTAGGTTTTCGCTGTTTTCCCAGCCACCTAATGCATCCCAGTTGATCCAAGTTTTTCCAGGGGTCCAGATAGAAGATGTTGTAGCCAAAGTGATGTTGTCACCTGGCTCGATAACTCCAACGTAGAATTCACCAGCAGGAAGGCCTACAGGATTACCTGGGAATGGTAGAGTCAAGAATACACCATTTGCGTTATCGTCAGCTGTGATAGTGTAGCTGACGGTATTTTGGATCAAACTCTGAGGTACACCATTCGCATCAACACTATAAACAGAAGCGAAAACGACATCACCTGTTGGAGGAGCGTTCAAGAAGAAAGACACAGAAGTCAAGAAGTCAGTCTGAGTCAAAGTGAAGTTTTGACCCAAGATAGCGTTGTCATTAGCAGTTGGGCCGATTCCCAAAGAACCCGTGATTACTCCATCATCACGACCAAATACACTATCGTTTACACTCAAAAAGAAGAATGCACTATCGTTAGTGTTGTCTTCGTCAGCTTGAGCACCAATAGAAACACCAAGATCGATTAGGTATAAACCGGTATCTGCAGGAGTCCATGGACCGAGAATAGAGACGTTAGTATCATTGGAACTAACATTCATAAGGGTCTCGCTATCAGAAAAAACAGAAGTACCATCTTCAGTGATATCTAATCCAACTGTAAGGTTGCTGATAGTTTGAGAACCTTGGTTGATAACTACGTTTGCGTAATCAAAAGAAGATATATGATCTACTGGTAAAAAGGTGAAACCATCACGCGGAAGAGAGAGCGCCAAGTTGGCGTCGAATTGGATTGGAGAGAAATCTAGATCATATCCAAAATTGGCAACATTTTGTAGCATACCTCCAAGTATACGTTGACCTGGGAAATCTGGGTGATTGTCGATTATTACTAGACCGCCAGCACTTGAGTTTGCACCAAAATCAGCATTTACATCTCGGGAAACAGGGGTAGACTGACCTCCAGCAATGTCAAACTGCTTGATAACTGCACCACTACCACTCTGGTCAAACCCCCAAATGTAAGGTCCACCTAAGCTAGTGGCATCATAAGCTAAGCCATAAGCTGCGTTTAGGCCGTGGTCAGAAAAAGGAATGGTCGAAAGCGTTGCCCCAGTCCGACTGATGACGATAATATCTTCTGTACCGGTAAATGGGTTACCCCAATAATTTGTCCAAAAGCCCCCATTGCCACCATCTAGGGTTGGATCATAGCACATAGCCCTTACTGGTGCTGGGGCGGTGATGGTACCAGTAACCATCTTAGTTGCAGGATCTACCTCGTAGATGGTCGTAGTATTATTGGAAAGGTAAAAACTAGTGCCATCCCAGGCAATGTTACGGGTGCCAGAAATATTTGGTCCAGCAGTAGTTGGAATCGTAAAAGTCTCCTGCCATACACCCATAGAATTGTAGCGGTGGATGGTGTCATCTTGCCACTGAGATACCCAGAATTCAGTACCTGTGAAGCCTATACCTGCGGTGCCACCAGTGGCTCCGTTTGGGATAGAGTCAGCAGGGTCATATGCATACTCGATATCCCACTGGGCTTCAGACTGAGTCTGAGGATTTCCATAAGGGATCATTGAAAGAGAAATATTACGCTGAGGACCACCAAAGTGATCTTGGTCAGTGTCAATCTTTTGGATGTTTGGCGTAACCCCCTGCCCAAAAGCGGGAAGCACCAAACAAATGATTACCAAAGCCATAAGAGCCTTTGATAAATTAGTCTTCGTCAAATTCATGTTCATAGTCAATCAGTTTGTGATACTTAGTTTTGGTTAAGTCAATAAAAGTATTGATATGGCGCAATGTCCATTTTGTATAAAAACCTAAGCCTATGAGTTTCCCTACAGTTTGCTTGAAAAAATAAAGGTCCAAGCGTTCGGTGAAACCGTACTAAGGCCTAAGTGAAAATCTTATGTTGCAGTGTGGAAGTAATATAAAATAGAAGAGAAAAATAGGAGTAGTTTTTGATCCATAGAGTAAGTCTTGAGCCTGAGTCAATACCACAATCTTACCTAAAAAAGCCGGAAATAACAAACCACAGGGATGGGTAGAAATTGAGATAATTTGACTAGAAAAGATCATGAAAAAAATCTCAAATTAGTCTGCTAAGAGACCAAACTTTCGTGGATTGACCTACGTTTCCATTATATAGCAAGCACCTCTCGATACTTCCGCTCTTTTTATCTGTCTCAATAACGCATCTAGCTTTTGTGAAATGATCAGTCGATGGTATATATGGGTGGTATTTTTGCTGGGCCTACTTAGTGCTCGACTCTCTTTGCATGCACAAGTTTTTGAAGATCAGGAATTTAGGCAACAGGCAAAGGAAGCGCTTGATTTTACCTATAACCTAGAGTTTGAGCGAGCCCATTCAGCTTTTGAAAAGCTGCAAAAAGCCTATCCTGAGCATCCGGCGCCTTATTATTTATTAGCCTTTAACCGATGGTGGCAAAGCTATATTTCAACCACTCGCTATTATCACCCATTCATAGAAAAGCAATTAGGACTTGCCTTGGCTCATAATGCTAAGTATGCATCCTTGCCTGAATTTAGGCTCGAATACACTTTCTTTCAGTATATGATATATGCCTTTCAGGCTCGCTTGGATATTTTACAGCGAGAATGGATTAGTGGTGCTAATAGTGGGCGCAAGGCTTTGCCTTATTTAGAAAAAGGATTGGCTTTTGCGCAAGAGAGCCCTGAGTTTTATTTCAGCTCAGGTATCTATCATTACTTTGCTGAGACCTATCCTGAGAAGCATACATATTTACAGCCTTTTATGGTTTTTTTCCCTGATGGGAACGCTCAGTTAGGAGTCGATGAACTCGATAAAGCCTCAAAGCAAAGTGATTTTACCCAGACGGAGAGTCTCTTTTATTTAGGAGATATCTATTTAGAAGAAGGGGATCTAAAGCACGCTTTGCAGCTCAAACGACGATTAACTCGCCAATATCCCCGCAATACTTGGTTCGAAGCAGATTATGCTCGCGCCCTAGTAGAAGCCAAGGATTATCAGTCTGCTAGAGAAATTCTGAGCTCCATGCAAACCGTTTTCGAGGCTCAAAACCATTTTCAGACCCAGCAGATAAGCAGCCAGCATTCTCGTTACACCTCATTATTAATGGTAAGGGTTTACCATATGCTTGGCCGTATTGCCTCGGAATCCGAAAACAATTATGAACATGCCTTGCAATACTTCGAGCAGAGCTTGCTGATGATTAAACTTTGTGGTTTAGAGGAATACGCATACATACCCATCAACCACTATTATCGTGGCCAAGCACTGGCCGCTCAGCACAAATTAGATGAGGCAAAAGAGGCCTTTGAGCTGGTATTGGAATTAGATGAAAATGAAGACGTCAAGGAAAAAGCTTCTCAGGCTTTGACCCGACTATGATCACGCATATCCGGTCGGCCCTCCAAAGGTAGGCGGTAGTTTGATATCTTTTTCTGCTAAATGTACCTCACCATAAGTTTGTTCGAACTTGTCAATATTGTCCTTAAGGGCCAATAGGAGTCTTTTGGCGTTTTGAGGCGTTACAATAATCCGTGAACGGACTTCCGCTTTTGGGGTGCCGTTGATCACTTGTACAAAATCAAGGACAAACTCTGAATGGGAGTGGGAGATAATTGCAAGGTTGGAATATACCCCACGAGCTA
>CAZHOC010000217.1:6204-7443 GCA_964534295.1 uncultured Bacteroidia bacterium
GAGCTACTTCGGCTGGGAGTTCAATATTGAGCTGATTCTGCTTATTAGGATTTTGTTCTGCCATGTTTGATTCTTTGACTCAATATTACGAAGAAAATGTGGTATTCAGTTTCTTTTTGGCGTTAAATAGACGGCTTCGAGATAATTAGGGTGTTGGAATATGTTTATTGGGTAAATTTATGTAAATGTTTATCGTTTAGCTTGGTACAAAAAATAATAAATTAAACATAAATATGGCTATTTTAGTGATATTTGGTATATGAAATTGGTACAAAATGTATTTTCTTGTCCTTTTTTTGGTCTAAAATAGGGTCTACTTTTGAAATGTCTTCAACACCAACTACCTAAACCCTGTATACCATGACAATGACCAAATCATCCCAGAGCCTTTCCATCATGGAAAAGTCAGTAGGACAAGCTGTTAAAAGTGGAGTCGCCCACCTCTCCACTGAGGATCAAGTACTCAATGGTCGCCAAATTCAATTAAACGGTAAGCATTGTATCAATTTTGGCTCCTGCAGCTATCTCGGATTGGAACTTGATCCTAGAATGAAAAATGCTGCTATCGAAGCAGTCGAAAACTTTGGAACTCAGTTTTCATCATCAAGAGCCTATGTTTCTTTAGGTCTCTATGATGAACTAGAGTATTACTTAGAAAAAATGTTCGGCGCACCGGTCATCGTTTCTGCTTCCACTACATTAGGTCATTTATCATCAATTCCCGTATTAATTGGAGATAATGATGCTGTCATCCTCGACCATCAGGTCCATGCCTCAGTCAATATGGCTTGCCAGACGCTGAGAGGGAGAGGGGTACATTTAGAATTGATCCGTCATAACAATATCGACATGCTCGAAAATCGGATCAAGAAGCTTCAGACTAAGCATGACAAAATCTGGTACATGGCTGATGGTGTCTACAGTATGTACGGAGACTTTGCTCCTATGGACGAACTCTCAGAGCTTCTTGATCGTTACGAGCAATTTCACTTATACGTAGATGATGCTCACAGCATTGGATGGAAAGGCCAAAATGGTGCTGGCTTTGCTAAGTCGGTAGTGCCGCATCATGAGCGCCTTTACATCGCTGGTTCTCTAAATAAAAGCTTTGCTGCAGGTGGCGGCGTGCTCGTTTTCCCTAACGAAGCTATCAAGCAAAAGGTCCGTACCTGCGGTGGAACGATGATCTTCTCAGGTCCACTGCAGCCGGCCTCCCTCGGGGTAGGTATCCAATCTGCA
>CAZHOC010000218.1:0-7424 GCA_964534295.1 uncultured Bacteroidia bacterium
CCATAGTGCTGATGGCGATTATAGCCAAAGAGCTTGATCGGCTTATTGTTGAGCACAAAACCACGCACTGGATCGAGATAAAACTTGCGTACCCCTAGGCGATTTTCCAGGCAGTCCAACACCTTGCCTTTTGCGACGACTTGACTATTGACCCGATAGAGATAGGGATTTTCGGTATCCCAGAGATGTAGATTGTCTTCGATGCTCCCAATTTGATCAAATTCAAAATCTTGGCCCGCGGCAATCTCCGCTTCTTGCTCTAGCTTCAAGACTACCAAACCATTTTGATCGATGATGCGAGTGATGAGCTGACAGGATTGAGCGCTTTCATATTCGTTGCGTACTACAGTCTTGACCGAAATGGTCGCGTTCATGTTGACCGGATCAACCGTAGGAGTGGTAATATTAACGCCAGCATGCAAGGCTTCCCAATTGAAGGTAATGTGCATAGGATCCGTCTCAACGAGATAGACATCTCGATAGAGGCCACTAAACTTGACGTAGTCAAATGGGCCTGGATCGGGAGGCACATGCTCTTGGCGACGATTGTCGAGTTTGAGGGTTATCTGATTAAGAGCTCCGCGTTCGACGAAGTCGGAAATATCAAAGTGAAATGGCGTATAGCCTCCCGTTTCATGCTGGCCCACATGCTTACCATTGACCCAGAGGTCGGTGATTTGATGTGCACCTTCAAATTCGAGAAAGACTTTTTTGTTAGGATCAGCGGTAATATTGACACTTTTGCGGTACCAGCCCACTTGTCGCTGAAATACTAATTGGGTCTTCTCATCTTGCAAGCCATCCAAAGCCAGCGAGGTTAAAGAAAAGGTATGCGGCACATGCACCTCCTCCCAATTTGCAGCAGTAAGATCTTCATAAAGTTTTGCGTCAGGATCGCCTAAGTGAAACTGCCAGGATTGATTGAGACTTAGCTTTTGCCGTTCGCTCTGTGGGTAGCCTTTTGGCAATTGAGCCTGAACGATAGAAAAGCCACATAACAGGATAACAAGCAATATTTGAGGCGTCCTTTTCATAGATATTTAGTTGATTTGAGTAGCTCGAACATAGTAGGCCCCCAAACGCAAGTCTCCTTCACCTTCGAAGAAGGTTTTGAGTAGCGTTGGTCCGGCTTCTAGCTCTAGTTGAAAGCTTATGGATTTGGCATCGGCAGGAACTGCCTTAGTCATTTCTTGATCAGCGATTTGAATGCCAGCGGTCTTTATGGCCAAAGCCTGACCCGCAGGGATAGTTTTCCCGCCAGGAACGGCCGCTTTTTCGGGTAGGTCTGCCCCGATGGGTAGATTCGTCTCTTCTGGCCAACGCCATAGTTCGAACTCGTAGGTTCCGGCTTGAGCGATTTCTACGGCCCAGTCGCCATTGACGAGACGAGCATTGCGGATATGATTTTGGTGCCAGGCGGCATCGCCTTTGTTGCCAAAATTATCGACGATATCGTGCCAATCATGTCCGTAGAGCATAATTGAAGACTCGTTTTCGCCAATCAGGGCACGGCTGAGTTTCTGGAAGCCCGGTTCTAATTCTGCCCACCAGGCCTCGTAGGCTTTTTGCAAGGCTTCTACCTTTTCGGGATGCTCAGCCGCGATATTGTTGTGTTGAGAGGGGTCGAGGCTGATATCGTACAGCTCATCTTGGTTGATCAGTCGCCATTTGCCTTGCATAGTGGCTGATTTTTTCCACTTCTCAGGCCATTCATCTCGCTGGGTGTCCGTGATAATAACGCGTTCCGCGAAGCGGTCATCTCCCTCCTCTCCACGTAAAAGCGGGCTTATCACGGTCCCATCGAGTTTAAGCTTCTCCTTCATCTCTAGCCCCAGCAAATCCATAAAAGTGGGGATCAGATCCACATGTGCCGTGAGTTGTTTGACATCCTTTCCCCCTTTGATATCACCGGCTGGCCAACGCAAAAAACAAGGTACTCGGTGCCCACCTTCGTATTGGCTGCCTTTGAGCCCTCTCATACCTGCATTGAAGCCTTTGAGGCGATGGCCGTTTTGGTCCAATTTGACGCCGCCAGAGGTACCATTGTCAGTCATGAAGACGATCAGGGTGTTTTCTGTTAGGCCCCATTCGTCTAGTTTGCTTAGTAGCACTCCCATGTTTTCGTCCAGATTGGCGATCATACCATAGAAGTTGGGATTGGGGATATCTGGATTGCCGAGATAGGGCTTTAAGTAAGCCGAGTCCACATGAAAAGGGCCATGCGGAGCATTGGTGGCGAGATAGGTAAAGAATGGTTTTTCTTTATTGGTTTCGATAAAATCTAAAGCAGCATCAAACCAAACATCCGTACAATAGCCGGTCTTGGGCTCAGGCGTTCCGGCACGGAAATAAGTATCGTCGAAGTAGTCATTATCCCAGTAATCGGGCATCTGTCCTACACCTCCACCGCCATGATAAAAAGCGGTCTGAAAGCCCTGGTCCTGAGGTCTGAAGGGATAGCTATCTCCCAAATGCCATTTCCCAAACATGCCCGTTTGGTAGTCATTAGCAGCAAAGATTTCCGCCATAGTGATGGTCTCTCCTGGAAGCTGCGAACGCCCAGCGATGGTATGCCAGACTCCGACTCGATTACAATTTTGCCCACTCATCAATGCCCCTCTGGTTGGAGAGCAAGTAGTCCCCACATGGAAATCGGTCAGGCGAACACTTTGGCTGTATAATTCATCGATATTAGGAGTCTTGAGATAGGGATTGCCGTGGCAGGACAGATCGCCATAGCCTTGGTCATCGGTCATAATCAAGATGACATTGGGGCGTTCAAGTGCGGGGGACTCTGCGGGAGGCTTACAAGCCATAGCAAAGCATCCCAATAGTAGGATCGTTAGTAGTTTTTTCATTTTAGTAGTCGTATTTCAGCTTAGTCGTTGAAGGTCAAATCGTACAGATCGGCGAGGTCCAGTTTATCGTCCATTTGGGCTTGGAGGACGAGCAGCTCACCAAACATTTGCTTGATTTTGGCTTTGTATTCGGCTTGCTCGGCGAGATCATGCATTTCGTGCGGATCGGCTTTAAGGTCAAAGAGACGCACTTTTTGTGCTTGGGGATAGACAATCAGTTTGAAACCATCTTTGCGGATCATCCGCTGATAATCAATATAGCAGCCATAAATGGCGTCATAATGACTTTGGGGATCCGTAGTCTGAGTGAGATCCCAAAAACTATTGAATTCTAGATAGTCAGGCTTAGGGATACCGGCAAGTTCGAGACTGGTGGCCATGATATCTTGGAGGTAGACATCGGCATTGATTTTTCCGCCTCGCGGAACGCTTGGCCCTTTCAGCATCAGCGGAACACGGATGCTGTGATCGTACATATTTTGCTTGCCCATCAGTCCATGCTCGCCTACGGCTAAACCATGATCAGCGGAGAAGAATATATAGGTATTATCAAGTTTTCCGCTTTGTTCGAGGGCGTCGAGGATTTGACCGATTTGCTCATCCAGATGAGTGATGATGGCGTAGTATTCTTTAATATGGACTTTGGTGGCGTACTCAGTCCGAGGAAAGGGCGCTAAGGCAGCATCTCGCAAGCTAGGGCCGTTTCCGCTTTCGTCTTGATATGGATATCTAGGCGTCCAGCTAGGGGGAAGAGCAATCGATTCGATAGGATACTGATCGAGATAGGCCCGAGGCGCTTGGCGAGGATCATGCGGGGCGTTGAAGGCTAAATACATGAAGAAAGGATCAGGATCCTTGCTAGCTTGAGTGATAAATACTAGGGCATCGTCTTTTAGTACCTCGCTCCAGTGTTTGCCCCCTTCCCAAAAGCCTCCCATGGCAGTATCGGTCGGGAGCCACTCCTTATCATCAGGACCCAAGGGGCGATTGTAGCCTAAGGGCATGATGCTTTGTGGATCTCCGCCTGATTGATTGAGTTCCGCGAAGCGGGCAACCATTTTATAATGATCCCAACGGTCTTTGGGCATACCCGGACGTACATGTCGGACTTCATCAAAAACTTCATTGGCCTTGGCATCTACATGCCATTTGCCTGTCATGTAGGTATCATAGCCCGCTTGGGCCATGAGTTGGGACCAAGTATTTTGTAGCGCTGTGCTATCTCCATTGATCCAGTTTTGACGAAATTGATTGGCTCGCCAAACTGAGCGGCCACTATTGAGCATGGCGCGGGAAGCCGCGCAAACAGCTCCGTTCCAAGCTCCCATATTATAGGCGTGCGTAAAGGTGGTAGCTTCCGCAACTAAGCGATCCAGATTGGGGGTTTTGATGGTTTTATTGCCGAGGGCATGAATGGCTTGATAGGTCAAGTCATCTGCAAAAAGGAATACAATATTGGGAGGTAATACCTTTTGGGATGAGCGTTCGGCGCAGCCGGCCAAACCCAAAAAGAATAGCAGTAAGACAGTAAGGTATCGCATCATAAAAAAGAGTCTACAGAGGCAAAGGATGGCGGTGTCGCCTACTAAAACGACACCGCACGACTAACTAAAATACTAACTTAGGTAGGTCCGACTATCTCGGAAACCAAACTGACTACTATTGTGCATTTATTAAATATGTATTTTCAAAACTGCTCCTGAGGAGTGATGAGGACCGCCCATTAAAGCACAGAAGAGATAATCTGGTTTGCCATCCTTCATGAGGATTTGCGGGCGTTCAAAGCGCTGTTTTTCGGGTTCGTCAAAGTAATGCGTCGAGAGATGATAAGCCTGCTTAGGTTTGGACCAGTTCATACCATCCTCTGACTGGAAGTAAAGGCCACTATGGTAGTTTTGCAGGCCCATATCCTTGATCACGCAGTGAAATTTGCCTTCATAGTGAAAGAAGTAAGGATCTTCACATTGAGCGTTTTTCTTGAACTTCTGATTATCAATGATGGGATTATTTTCATACTTGATGTATGGCCCTTCTAACTTATCTGCGATGGCAAGACCCGTCTTGCGCATATTGTCATTGTCGCGATCCCAAGCCCGGTAATACAACCAAAATTGCCCATTAGGATGCAAAAGCAGGGAGGGATTCACCACACAGTAAGAGTCCCAATTGCGAGGATTAGCGGAGGTATTGATGATCGGCTCATCAGAAATACGGGCCCAAGGCCCTTCAAGGCTATCTGCCACCGCGATGCCGATCTTTTGCGTATTGGCATATTGAGCTCTGTCGCGCCACATCTGGCCACCCGCCATAGAGTTGCCAATGTAGACCATCGCGTAGCGATCCCCTACCTTGTGTATTGTTGGATTATGAATGGTGTCCGAGTCCCAATAGCCCTCACCACGCCCTTTGAGTACCGTACCTAGGACTGTATAAGGGCCCTCGGGTTTATCGGCAACGGCATGCGCGATCTCACTCTTGCTCAACCAATTGCCATGATCGCCCGGCCAGCGAGAAAAGAATACATGGACTCGTCCATCTTCGCCATAAATGGGAGAACAACCCCATACATTCCAGCCTTCTTGGTCATGTAAAATGCGCTGACCTTTTTTGTCTAGGCTCTTGCAAAACCATGACTCTTCGAGCACGCTGGATTCAGTAGCTTGAGCGCTCAATTGATGGGGGATGGAGAGTAGCGAAGTACTGGCTCCGAGTAGCATCGAGTTTTTGACGAAGTCCCTTCTTTTCATTGTTTATCGCGTTTTTTGTAGTCTTATTTCATCGATTTTGGCCTGCATCGCTTTTCCTCTTTCAGGCTGCTGAGCAGCGAGATTGTTTTGCTCACTCGGGTCCTGAGAGAGGTCGTATAATTGAGGTTCAGGCAGCAGGCCTCCTTCTATACCTTTGCCAGCAATCCAGGCACCGGAGTTTTGGCTGGCTTCTATATATTTCCAGTCGCCTTGGCGAAGGCTGAGGGTATAGGATTCTTCCAATAGATAATCTGTACCGGGCTTAGTAGCATCCAGTAACGCAGGCAATACATCCTGACTATCAATAGCCTCTTCTTTTGCTAAGGGCTCATCTAGCAGAGAAGCAATGGAGGCATATAGATCGGTTTGATTGATAAGCGCCTTACTGACACCGGCCTGGATGTGGCCTGGCCAATAAGCGATCATTGGCACCCGAGTCCCTGCTTCGAAGGCGCTGTATTTTCCTCCACGAAAACCGCCAGCAGGATCGTGTTCACCAAGTAATTCCACCGCTTGGTCTTCATAGCCATCATTGAGCACGGGGCCATTATCGGAGGTAAAAATGACGAGGGTTTCTTGCTCTAGATTGAGCGCTTCTAGCTGCTTAAGGATCTCTCCACTCATCCAATCCATTTGCGCGATAGCATCTCCACGCAGTCCCAAACTGCTTTGGCCTTGAAAGCGTTCCGCAGGCAGCCTTGGCACATGGATATCGTGCAGCGAAAAGAAGAGAAAGAAAGGCGCGTTCTGCGAAGCAGTGATAAAGTCTTTAGCTTTTTGGGTAAATACATCAGGAAATTCCTCATCTACCCAAAGTGCGGATTCCCCACCACTCATATAGCCAATCCGGCCGACGCCATTGACGATGGTATTGCTGTGTTGAGGATCGCCTAGATATCTTACCGCATCGGGATTTTCACTGGCAATCAAGCGCTCGCGCAGTGGCTCATCATAACTTACTGTAATCGGATCAGTGCTATCTAGGGCCACGATATGATGGTTTTCGAGATAGACACAAGGTACTCGATCTCCGGTGGCGGGCAGGAGGAAAGAGTAATCAAAGCCCACTTCAAGCGGTCCAGGTTTGACAGCAGCGTTCCAATTGACATTGCCATCGCCTAGACCCAAATGCCACTTTCCTACCACTCCGGTGCGATAACCTGCCTTTTGCAACATCGCAGGTAAGGTGTAGGAATTGGGCTCGATCAATAAAGGCGCATCTCCTTTGAGGACCTGGGCTTGGCGGCGAAAGCCAAATTCTCCTGTCAGTAAAGCATAACGTGAAGGAGTACAGGTAGCAGCGGCACTATGGGCATCTGTAAAACGAATCCCATTGGCTGCCATACGATCGACAGCGGGAGTAGCCACCCCTTTAGCGCCATAAGAGCTCAAATCTCCATAGCCTAAATCATCGACATAGATGATGACAATATTAGGAGATCGTTTTGCTGGAGAGCCTTGTTTTTTTTCGGCACAGCCGAACGCTAGTATCCCTAAGCAGAGGATGCCTATGCAGTAAGAAGCGATATTTCGAGTTTTTTTGTCCATGCTGGAACGCTTTGGTTTATTGAATGATGAGCTTCTTACTAAGGTTTATTTCATCACTTTGCAAGCGCAGCAGATAAATGCCCGTGGGTAGATCCGCTATTTTTAGTTGGATAGCTTGTTGGCTATTGCTGGCTTTATATTGCTGATTAAGGCATACTTTGCCTTTGATATCCATAAGCTTGATTTCGAAAGAGTCTTTGATAGCCTCAGGAATTCGAACTTCAATCTGATCTGACGCGGGATTGGGGAAAAGGCTTAGTTCAACGCTATT
>CAZHOC010000219.1:0-7421 GCA_964534295.1 uncultured Bacteroidia bacterium
GATGTAAATACTGCTGTATATAGTAATGGTGGACCTGCCATGAAAGATGATAATGGGGTGATGGTGCTCTGGTCCGGAGATGCGAATCGTGACGGAACCATCAATGCCGTAGATAATATTACCCATTGGCAAGTCGAAAATGGACAGCCATATCTATACGGATCGACTAAAGCTGACTTTAACCTCGATGCCACCGTCAATGCGGTGGATCTAAATCTCTTTTGGCTCATCAACAATTCTAGAATTGAACAACTTCCTTAATCATGAGAGTTAATTATACCTTTTTCGTCTTTTTCATGCTCTTGAGTGGAAGCCTCTCCGCCCAAACGGTTTATGATTTAAACTTTAGTAACGCAACTTCTAATGGCGGTCTGTTTTGCGTTGATGTCAACATTGGCTTTGATGTGGCAGGAGGACTCGCTACTAGCAATCTTGTGTTTACCTTTAATACGAGTGCGATCCGTAATCCGGTCCTAAACTCACATATTTTGAGCACTCCTTTGGTGTATCAAGTCCCTACGGTAACGCAACCCATTGAAGGCACCGCCTCAGTAAATGTCGTACTCAATGCGGCTACCTTTGGGCAAGCCATTGGCAATACTCCTACCCAATTGGTGAGGATATGTTTCGATATCGAAACGCCTAATGAAACGGTAGACCTCAACTGGATTGTGGATGAAAATGCGGCGACTGTAGTGTTCATGGACCAAACCATCCCTCAACAATTGTTACCTGGCACCCTGCTCGATTTCAATGGTAGCAATTTCCCAGTAGAGTGGTTAGACTTCACTGCTAAACGCGCCAATGAGGATGCCTTTCTCACTTGGACCACAGCGAGCGAAACTAATAATAGCCACTTTGAAGTAGAACGCGCCTTTGAAGGCCAGGACTTTGAAGCCATCGGCCAAATTGAAGGTGTGGGCAATAGCACCGATCAAACCACCTACGACTTCGTCGATCAAGACATCGTCCAACTTGGAGAAAAAAAATTGATTTACCGAATCAAACAAGTCGATCTGGATGGGCAGTTTTCTTATAGCCCGCAAGCGGAACTCACGCTCAATGATATCAGTGGGCTTTTGGTTACGGCTTTTCCGAACGCTTTCCAAGATCAACTCAATGTGACTTACCGTTCCCTCGAAGAGGAAGAAGTTGAAATCTCTATCGTAAATCTCCAAGGGCAAAAGATCTGGGGAGCTCGCAGCAAAAATGAGCGAGAGCAGTTCCAGCTCAATACTCAAAACTGGCCGGCTGGCATCTATTATCTTAGCTTTTTTACGGGTTCAGATAAGCAAGTCATGAAGGTCTTGAAGCTGTAAACTTAGTTCGATTAAATTTACTGATGATATTAAGGGTCTGGCTTGCAAGCCGGACCCTTCTTTGTTTACCTTTGTGCCAAGAAACTCAATTCCATGTTCCGAACTCTACTTCTGTGTATTGCGTTGCTTTTCCCGATGGCGATTTTCGCCCAACTCTTTCCTGCATTGGGCGCACAAAGAGCAGGTATTTCTGCTCTGACCTTCCTTAAGATGGAGGTGAGTCCGAGAGCTGCAGGATTGGCGAGTGCAAACATTTGCTTAACGGGGGATGCCTATTCTGCTTACACTAATCCGGCCGCGCTGTCTGAAACAGAAGAGGTACAGATTGCAGCTGCAAATACTTTTTGGGTCGCAGACATCAACTATGCCTACCTAAGTGTCAGCAGACCTACCAATATTGGACACTTTGCTTTCTCCTTAAGTGGCCTGAGTTCCGGGCAGATGCCTGTTCGGACTGAGTTTCAACCTAACGGAACCGGAGAGTTTTTCTACGCTACTTATATGACAGCTGGGCTGACTTATTCAAAGCAGCTTACCGATCAGTTTAGTTGGGGAGCGAGTGCCAAATTTGTGCAAGAGCGTCTTGCCAATTTTACCGCTAATACGGGAGTCGTAGACTTAGGCTTTTTGTATCGGACCGATTTCAAGGATCTTCGTTTTGCCGTAATGGTGCAGAGTTTTGGTCCTAACTCCACTCTTCGTGGAACGCTAGATCGTGATCCTAACTTTTTCCCTACCTCCATCAATTTAGATGATTATCCTGCGCCTACGGTCTTCAAACTCGGTTTGTCTATGGTGCCTTGGCGTAGTCAGACAGGGGATCAGTCTCTCACGACTTTGCTGCAGCTCAATCACCCTAACGACAATGCTGAGAACATCCGTTTTGGCTTGGAATACAACTACAAAGACCTTCTTTTTCTACGCGCTGGTTACAAACTCAATGTGGCCGATCAAGACTTCCCGACCGCTGGGGTAGGGGTGAGGATGCGAGTTGGACGCCACCCTTTGATTTTGGATTATGGCTTTGATCCGATGCGTTTCTTAGGCGTGGTCCACCGAGTGGGCTTACAATTTCGCATCAATTCAGAGACCCGCTAGCAAAAGCTTTGGAGGTAGCGACTTTTCCTTATATTCAAGCCTTCAATCATTCCTCTAATCAATCATTAAGCAATGGGTATTGCACGCTTCGGGCCGCAACGCAAAGCGATTTGGCGTCAGGTCTGTAAAGAAATCGATGCTGAGTTTATCCCTAATCGTGGTTTTAGAGGTAGCCACCAGATCATAGCCAAGCACGAAAATTGGACCATCGTCATTGATACCTATAAGCGAGGCAAGCGGCCGACGGTTACCCAGATCCGCGCCCCCTATGTGAATCGGGATGCCTTTGAGTTTCGGATTTATCGCCGTAAGGCCCTGAGTAATCTCAACAAAGCATTAGGCATGCAGGACATTGAAGTTGGCTTCAAGCAGTTTGATGACGACTTTATCATCCAAGGCAATGATGTCGCGAAATTGAGGGCTTTATTCGACAACAATTGGATCCGTCGGTTTATCTCCTGGCAGCCACAAATAATGCTGTGGAATCAGGTGGATGAAACTCATTACAACAATCCTTTTCAAGAAGGCTTAAGCGAACTTCGCTTTGAGACGGAAGGCATCATCTCCCACGTGCAGCAGCTCAAAGATTTATATGATCTCTTCGCTGAGCTCTTAGACCATCTTTGCCATATCGGCTCGGCTTATGATGACGATCCATTGCGTAAGTAGGGATGGGCGTTCCGCGTCGCGGAACGCTAAAACCGCTCTAACTCCTCTAAAAGCCAGTTGCGATTGGCCATGGGAGCAGAAGACTCAATCTTTTTTCTCAGTTTTTCCTGTTTGACCCTAGCCTCTTGTAGCGTATAAGTGGGCCAGCGCTCCTGTAGTAAGCAAAGCGCTTTACATTGGTTCAGGTATCGAATATGGTACTCTTTCCGAGCCTTGGGCAGCTCTTGGTTGCGTTGCACGAAGTGGCGAAAAGCCCCAATAGTATAGAGCGCAGCCTCGAAATCACGATCGTAATAGTAGATCTTGAGCAGCAGTTGGCGAGCACTGATTTGATAGTGAACATCCGTATGACTGATGCTATTGAGGCGCCTGATCGCTTTTTGGGTTTGTCCCAATTCGACCTCCAAAGCAGCCCGACAATAGGCATATACATTTTCTCGGAAGGGCGGATCGACTTGCGCTTTGTGGTTTTCGAGGAAGTGTTCGACCCAGTCGAACGCTTTTACCCTCAGCCCTATGGTTACGATATTCTTGAAATTGGTATGGGAGAGTTTTTCCTCCTCAAAGATGATTTTTTCCCTTAGGACCTCTTGGAAAAGCTCAAATAAACGTTGATGATAGCTAGCGTGCCCACTATTGATCCGACGAATACAAAAGTTCTGCGCGAATTTGTACATCGATCGTTTCTCAATCTCCGAAAGTTGATCGCGATGCTTTCTTAAGGCGCCAAGTAGTTGGAGATAGCTGTCATCATCCGCTTCCTTTTGCAAACTCAGATAAGCATGATAATACAAATTGATTAGCGGTACTTGGCGGTAAGGATGATCAGAATCCTCTAATAAACTCAGCAGAGGCTTTAATAGTGGGAGTTCATATTGCGTATTGAGGATATGCTGCCGATTGCTGGCCTCGCAGCTCTCTCGCAAAATGAGCACGAGAAAATACACATCCATCGCTTCCAACTTCTGGGCGAGACTGGTATCTACCGTGCGAGTTTGCTGTCTTCCAAAGTGTTCGTTGTCGAGCGTTGCCCAAGCGAGTTCATATTTATATGCTTCTTCAAGGTCAGGCGCCTTTTCGGCTAGAAGTTTTTTTGCTGCTTTACGCTCGATATTATAAAGCCTATCCATCCCTCGCACGCTCAATTGCTGTAAACGCAGGCTACGTTGCAAAAAAGGATCAGCTTGCAAGCCTTCAAATTCCCAGAAGCTTTTGAGCAAACGATAGAGATGTGAAATCTCGTCTAAGACTGCCTGTCGCTTGACTGATTGATGGGGAAACAAACTCTTTTCTAACCCTTCGATACTGAGCTGAGCATCTCCGAACTGAGGCGCAAAATTTTGAAAGTACTGCCAGCAGAGACGACTTCTTTCACGGCTATTGTGATAGGGGGAATGGACAAAATCAGTAAAGCGATTTAGCTCAGCTGGATTTAAACCTCGCAATGCTTCTAGCAGTTTAGTGTTCATTAAGCGCTCTTAATAAGAAGGTTTTGCCGTAAAGTGATTGATGTAAATATGTTAACTAACTGATAAATAGATATTTATGTTTCAGTTGTCTTGAAATTGATACCGTAAATGTGAAAAACTATCATTCTTATGCCAATACTTACTTCCTATTCTTGTACCATCGAAACATCCGCAGATAAATCCTAACGATATGAATTCCTCGCTTTCCTCAATACTCAAAATTGTTTGTCTCGGGATAGGATTGATAAGTGGCCTAGCATTGCATGCACAAGTACAAGGCACCGCTTTTCTATCTGGACAAAGCACCCATAGCGGTATCGCTGTGATTTTTACCACTACTTCTACCTCTGGTCAAACTGATACAACTTATACCCAAAGCAATGGAGATTACAGTATCAATTTAACGCCCGGAGTCTATGAAGTGCGTATGCAGGCAGCAAACTATCAGACTGCCTTTTATAACCAAAACCAGCCCTTATTGCTTAGCGGCAATGAAACCCTTATGCCCGTTACCTTGGCTCCGGGATCAGTAAAATATGTCAGTGGCACTGTCTCGGGGACTTGGGATCGGGATACAATCTATATTGCCAACGGTGATTTGACCGTACCCAATGGCGCTACCCTAGATATTGAAGAAGGTACACAAATCCTCTTTGAGCCTGGATACAAATTGACAGTGTCAGGAAGACTGCTAGCCTTGGGGACACATGCTGATCCAATACTCTTTAGTGTGCAGGCCATCAATCCCGGTACCAATGAGTGGGAGGGTTTGGACTTTAATAATCTGAGTCTATTAAGTGAGCTTTCTTATTGTGTCATTGAACATACCAATATCGCAGTCAATGTAGTAGAAAATGCTACTGTCTTGACTGACCCTACAGTTCTGCGTTTTAAGATGGACAATAGTGTCGTACGTCATTGTACCTACGGCATTGTCTTGGATGCAGATCGCCGGATAGAAATTGCCGAAAACGAAGTCTACGACTTTGATTGGTATGGCATCGGTTTCTTTGGCCGATCCGTGGGGGCAAATGAGCCTGGGCCTTATTTGATCCGTTGCAACAAAGTGCATGATGGCCGTTACGCTGGGATTTACAGCCTTCAGACCGAAGCCAATGCCTATATCTCTGGTAATGAGATCTACGATATGCCCAATGATTACGGTATCCGCTACAGTCGCGATGATGGTAATTTGACCATTGAAAACAACGTCATCCGGAATGTAGCTCGTGGTCTTGAAGATGCTAGCTACAATAATCCCCCTACAGCCATCATCCGTAACAATGTATTTATCGACAACGCCGTTGGCTTTAGTCTCCTCAGCGAAGATGCGGTCCTCTTTCAAATGAACACTATCAGCAATAATGATTATGGCGTCATCACCTATGGTACAGCTTTCTTCAATGATATTTCCTACAATCTGATCGCCCTGAATGATACTAACTACCGCTTTGAAACTCCGCTTCCTTTTATTGGAGAGGCGATAACCGTCAATGCCAATGGCGATTCGACTGATGCCTACTTCAATATTGATGCAGATCCGCTTTTAGGACCTGATTTCTTTCCCACTTTTGGCTCACCCTTGTACGATGCTGGCAATCCGGCCTTTCTGGACATCGATGGTACTACCAGAGATATTGGTTTATCGCCTGATACGATTTCCTGTTGGCCACCTTCTGCTTTGGCGCGACAAGTCTATCCGGGAGATGCCAATTTCAATCAAGTAGCTAACGTTTGGGATCTACTGGCCATAGGCGTGAAATTTGGACAAACGGGTCCCGCGCGACCGGGGGCATCCCTAAATTGGACGGGGCAGAATGCACCCAATTGGGGAGACTCGCTGGCCTCGGGACTTGATATCAAGCATGTTGATTGTAATGGTGATGGCTTCATCAATGCTGATGACACCTTAGCGATTGTGCAAAACTACTCTCTCACCCATACGGCTCTCAAAACAAGCGCTAGCGGAGATGTGCCCTTGTACATGCTTATGCCAAACACCCAAAATCCTGGTGATACGCTTACGATTCCGATCATGCTGGGCAATATGGATACCGTAGCTAATGATATGTATGGCATGGCCTTCGCGATGAATTATGATTCGAGTCTGGTCGAGCCCAACAGCGTAGAGATGCGCTTTGATGTTTCATGGCTAGGAACCAATAATGTTGATATGTTGAGTCTCTACTACGATGATTTTACAGAGTCTAAGTTTGAAGCTGCAATGGTGCGGACCGATGGGGTGGAGGTTTCTGGCTTCGGCCAAATTGCGACAGTCATTGTAGTATTGGACGATGATATCGCCAAGCGTGAAATTCCTTTTACCCTAAATTGGGAGATTACAGACCTCATTCATGTGGATGAATCACCTATCCTTGTCAACGCTCAAAATGGGCAAAGCACTATCGATACGGATACCACCTCTAATGATTCGACTAATATGAGTACCAATATCGATCCTGAGTTAGCAAACAGCTTAAGGCTTTTTCCAAATCCCGCCAATGAGCGCCTCAGCCTCCTATTAAGTGCAAATCATCCTACTTTTGATGTGAGTTTAATTGATATAACGGGCCGAATCCAGCTTCAGTCCTCCATAAGCGCACGACAAAATCAATTAGATCTCGATGTCTCGCTCTTGCCAGCTGGAGTATATATTATTCAGTTACGCTCCGCGGAACGAGGGATTATTAACCGAAAAGTGATCATTGAATAAGCCTTATAGCTGTCAGGACCCCATCACCCAAACCGCTCCGTCCGTACTCTAACGCCCGGCATGCCAAGTTCGACTAATGTATGAGCCACAAACTCTACCATAGCCGTTGGGCCGCAGATATAGACGAGTGGATGGGAGGGGAACTTCGCTAAC
>CAZHOC010000220.1:0-7417 GCA_964534295.1 uncultured Bacteroidia bacterium
AATAACACTTATTTGAGCGCCAAAAACTGTAAAGCTATCATGGCTGAGCAAGGAGCGGAAAGCATCATTATCGTCTCTCAGTATTTTAACCTTTTGCGTTCCCGCTTAGCATTTAAAACGATCGGGATTGAGACGGTGAGCGCGGAAGCAGCAGACCTATTTTATGAGAGTCGGGATTTTTATTCCATCCCACGGGAAGTGATTGGTTTGTATTATTATTTGGTGAGGGATTATGAATAATTGTGGCATGCATGCGGCACCCACAATTAGGCGTTCTGCAAAGCAGAAACAGATAATCCAAAGCTCCCAAAAATCTT
This sequence comes from uncultured Bacteroidia bacterium, assembly GCA_964534295.1. Taxonomy (GTDB): domain Bacteria; phylum Bacteroidota; class Bacteroidia; order J057; family J057; genus JBCAWW01. Next base: position 318 of record CAZHOC010000220.1, read on the forward strand.
TTTCTATTATCTTAAGGCAAATTGACTAATGCCTTATGAAGCCAACTCAGATTGACCAGTACCAAAAATCCTCCTTCACTGCTCCTATTCGTAGTGGGCATCAAATTACGCATGACGTTTACGAGCGTGGTGCCGGAAAGGTAGTGGTCATCATACAGGAGTTACCGGGCATTGGGCAAGAAACCCTGCACTTAGCGGATTTATTTGTTGCCAAGGGCTATAAAGTTGTATTACCGCACCTTTTCGGGCCGATCGGCAAGACTAGCACGACCGCAAATTTTGTGCGGGTGCTTTGCATGCGTAAAGAGTTTCGAATTTTTACCGCCAATAAATCTAGTCCCGTAATCGATTGGCTCAAGGCCCTTTGTCAAAAGCTTAAAACAGACAATCAAGTGCCGGGGGTAGCAACAATAGGCATGTGCCTAACAGGTAATTTTGCCATTGCTTTGATGGCGGATGATAGTGTTTTGGCGGGTTTTGCCAGTCAACCCTCCTTGCCCTTGGGCAAACAAGGCAAACTTCATCTTGATGAATCTGAGTTGCAGACCATCAAAACTAGGTTGGAAGATTTAGGGCCGATGCATTGCGGTCGCTTTGAAAAGGACGGTTATTGCACAGCGGAGAAATTTGGCATGTTTGAACGCGTCTTTAATGGGGACGGGGTAGAACGGATGAAGATGCATACCTTACCAGGCAAGGGACATTCGATTTTGACGCTAGACTTCGTTGATAAAGACGGGCATCCTACTAGGCAGGCCTTGGAAACGGTGTTAAACTATTTTGATCAATCTTTGACGGCCTAAAAAAGCAATCGGGCATTCTGCTCCAAGCCAAAGATTTAGTAACTAATCTATATGCCAATAAAAAATCTTCTCAGCTGCCTTTGCCTGCTAGCTTTTTGCCACTTGGGCCTTGCCCAAAGCGAACTACCCGTTCTGCGCAGCAGCAGCTCTACCCTCACTATCCAAGACGGAGATAAAGTTCGAGAAAACTATTGGAGTTTAGACCCCAATCTGGAGCTTGATATCTACACCGCTGATAAAACGATGCAGACCAAACGGGTAAGTTATATGTCTGATATCGATACGATAAGCTTTGAATTGGCGGCTTGGGAGCATTATGATTTCATGGTCATCCTCAATGAGCAAGATACCTTTTACAATCGCCTGCAGAGTGGGATTACTTTTGCAAAAAACGCCCAAGCCCTCCCTTCCGATACCATTCCCTTTCGACTCAGTGAGTCCAATAATATCATTGTCGAGACCATATTAAATGGCCAAGACACGCTGCAAATGATGTTTCACCTCGCCAATAGCCATGTCAATATCACGGAGGAGGCGGTCAAAAAACTCAAAAGTATCTCTCTGGACGGATCGGTTACCGCCAATAGCTGGGGTGGTAATGGACAATCCAACTATAGTCTAAATAACAGTGTTCAAATAGGTACAAAACGCATAGACAGCCTCGTCGTTTGGCAAGACCGTCATTCTGGTCCTGGAACTGATGGCAAGTTTGGGCCTGACTTTTTTGACAATCAGATTATTGAAATTGATTTTGATCAGAGCTATATGGTGATCCATTCGCAGCTGCCAGAGAAAGCCGCAGAATTTGAGGCTGTGGCACTTGACTTCGATCATAGTCTCATGTTTGTGGAAGCTAGTAGCAGGATCCAAAACGAAGCCTATCAACATCGCTTATTGCTTCATACGGGCTATGCAGGCGGTATTTTATTGGACGATGCTTTTGTAAGCCAACATCAGATTGGTGAGAAGCTGGAAATCGTGAGTGAAAAGGAGCTCAAAGACTCCTATGGCAATATTATCAAAACCAAAGAGGCGATTCTCCCGTCTTTAATAATAGGCAATAGCACCCTTGAAGCAGTTCCCGTAGGATTTTTTGAAGGTACGATTGGTCGTCAGCGCATGAGTATCGTGGGCGCGGATGTCATCAAACGCTTTAATTTAATCCTTGATTTGCAGCGAGGAGAGTTATATTTGCAAGCAAATTCTCTACTGGGAGTACCATTTAGTAGTAACTAAAACCTATTTAAATAGTATTGTAGTAGGTAAATCCTGCTTTCGTAGCCGATTTGTGGCTAAGAAAGCTTATATTATATTCAAACGAGTACGATTATTGTACCATCACATTTAAATACCAATTTATACAGATTTTATGGCAGATAGCTTTAACAAAAAGGATCGCGAAAAAAAACGTCAAAAAAGGAAAAAAGAGAAAGCAGAACGAAAGGAACAGCGTAAGGCAGAAGGTAAGAAAGGTAATGACATCATGTACGTTGATGAATTTGGCAATCTTACACCAACGCCACCTGATCCAAAGAGAAAGAGTAAAATCAAAGCCGAGGACATTGAGATTTCGATTCCAAAGAAATCCGAAATGGATGAATTTGATCACCTACGCCAAGGCACGGTGAAATTTTTCAATACCGATAAAGGCTATGGATTTATTATAGATGCGGTCAATGGTGATAGCTATTTTACCCATATCAATAATACCCATGATCCTATCAAAGAAGGCGACAAAGTCGTATTTGAAGTAGGAAGCGGCCCTAAGGGGCCAGTAGCGCTTGATGTGCGTTTACAATAGATTCAAAGATCCTCGAAGAGAGGACTGAAAATAATTTGTTAGAAGACCGGCTATGTCCGGTCTTTTTTTGTGTTTGATTTAATCCTTGAGTTGCTGAAAGTACCGCCAGCTTTGCCAATTGATAAAAAGGATGGGTACGGCCATTCCTAATGTAAATGGACCCCATAGATTATCCCCTTCTGCCCAAAGCCAAGTCCCATATACCAGCAAAAACAGATTGACGATCGCCAGCAAGACCGAAAACCATTTGAGTGAATGGGCTTTGTGATTTCTCCAGGCATCTACTCCTAGACCAAAAAACAGTATACATGGAATGTAAATAGAAGGCGTAGTCCACCAGATTTTGATAATCGTGATATCAAAAACGATAAAAAACACACAGCTAGCTAGGAGGAGGTAAAGCAATATGAGTATCAGAGGGCGGTAGCGGGGGATGGGCGTCATAAGCATTTAGGGAAAATCTGTCGGTAAATTAGCACATTCTTTGGGTTTTGGACCGCTGCGCGGAACGCTTATCTCTAGACATCCCCTTCCGTCAAACGTCCCCTTTAGAGGGGACTGACAGGAGAGATGGCGAGATAACTTTTGGGAATAAGCGTTCCGCGCTCCCGATTGCTATCGGGAGGTAATCCCTAACCCAAACCTCCAAATATCTCTACAGAATGCCTATATTCTGGCCCTAAAGCCGTCATCTCCATTAAGGCTCCCTATCATGTCAAAGAAATCCCCGCTACTACTTGCCTTTCTGCTTACTTCTTGCCTAGCTCTCTTTGCCCAAGAAAGTCATAGCCTCAGCATCGAGCTTGAGGTGGACAAAGAGGTTCAAGAGAACTTCCAGCAGTCTGGTCGCTTATTTGTGTTCCTTACTACTAGCATGCGCGGTGAACCACGCCGCAACACTTGGCCCAGTCCTGGCAACCTCATTTTTGCCAAGAATATGGAGGACTTTGATCCTACGGAAGCGCTCAACATAGCGGATTCTGAAGGCTGGCAAAAGCTACACGATTGGGGTTTTGAAGCGATCCCAGCAGGCCAGTATTATATTCAAATCCTTTGGGATCAAGATCAATCTGAGTCCCGTACCGATGCCCCTGGCAATATTTACAGCCAAAAGAAAAAAGTAGATTTGAGCGAAGATCAGCGTATCAAACTCAGTCTCAAAAATATTATTCCCGCTCGTGATCATGCTGAACATGAACTGATCAAGTGGGTAGACTTTAAAAGCGATACGCTGAGTAACTGGTGGGGTAAAGAGATGCATCTAAAGGCAGGGATTCTCCTTCCGTCAGACTATGATGCGAGCAAAAGCTATCCCATTCGCTACAATGTAGCAGGCTATGGCGGTCGATATACTCGCCTCAATCGCTTACATGCCTACAAAGCCTTTATGAAATGGTGGGAGTCCGATGAATCACCTCAAATCATCAGTGTATTCTTGGACGGAGAAGGTCCTTTTGGCGATAGCTATCAGATGGATTCAGACAATAGTGGACCTTATGGCTATGCCTTGATCAATGAATTGATCCCCTATATCGAGTCGACTTATCGCGGTACTAATACAGCAGATACTCGCTTTGTGGATGGTTGTTCGACCGGTGGATGGGTTTCCCTCGGCCTGCAATTGTACTATCCAGAAGTCTTTAATGGCTGTTTTTCCTATAGCCCCGATGCGATTGATTTTTCCCACTATCAGCTAATCAATATCTACAAAGACAAAAACGCCTATACCAATGAGTTTGGTTATGAGCGACCAGTGGCCAGAACTACAGATGGAGAGCCGCAATTGGCTTTGCGCAGCTTTATCCAATACGAAAATATCCTTGGTCCCTCTGACACCTACCTCAACTCTGGAGGTCAGTTTAGCGCTCACACCGCTTTGTACAGCCCCAAAGGAGAAAATGGTTTACCGGCTCCCCTTTTCGATCCCGTATCAGGGGAGATTGATCCAGCAGTCGCGGAGCACTGGCAGAAATACGATTTCAGTCTTTACACCAAGGAAAACTGGGCTGAGCTGGGTCCGAAACTGAGTGGTAAAATTTACATCTGGATGGGAGATATGGATAACTTCTACCTCAATCCTGCGACCCGTGCTTTTGACAAAGTCTTAGAAGGACTGGACAATCCTAAGTCAGATGCTCAGATAGAGTTTGCGCCGATGCAAGGGCATTGCCAACAGTATAATCCACGTACAGTTTTGGAGCAGATGCAGGAGAGATTGGAGGAGATGGAGTAATTTGTATCTACTCACTGCTTTACTCAAGAATTGCATTCAACTCATTGATAAACTTCAAAGATTCGAATTCGATCTCATCGATCAGGTTCGTCCTATCGTTGAAATCAGGATGCTCTACCAGCATGTGATCCATAATGAATAGACTATCATCAATGGACTCAACGAGTGGGTACCTTTGCCAATCACTGCCCTTGAACATCCGCCAGTATTTTTTGCGAATGCTTTTGTTCTGACCGGATAAGCAGATGGAAAAGGAGGGCCTTTGATGATTTAAAATGATCACAAATTTTAGCTTCTGCTTTTTCAGCTCTTCGGTCTTTAAAGAGAAATAGGAGTAATCTGAGCTGCCTTTGTAAATATTGCCGAGTTTGAAAGTTGTATCGTATTCTTTGGCAAAGAAGGCCCTTAACTCCTTCATGAAGTTGATTAAGTCATGGTATGCTAATTGAGGCTCACCATTCGATTTAGCTTCCTTAATAGAAGGAAGTTTTGGTTCACTCAATGTTTCCAGTTTGAGATTTTGGGTTCTTTCTAGCGGGATACAAATATCTATGATGAATTTTTGCTCAGGATGAGTAGTGTGGTCATTATGATAGATTTCGAAATAGTCTCCATCTCTAAATTCGTATTCGTTTTCCAGCACCCATGTGCTTACACTTTGCCAGGCCTTAGGGAATTCTTCTGCATTAATTTCGAAGCGACCGACGGCATAAATCCCTGCTGATATGGATAATGGTCTAATTTCGCCTTCGGCTTTGAAAGCCTTATTGACCGTAATGCAAGCACTAAAGCGGACCTTAGCGCTTTCCGTTAGATGGGGATTGTCATGATAGATGGTTATGGCCTTGAAGGCTGCCATATTTATCAGATCGTTTTCATGCCCCCAACTCATCAAGCGCTGGTACATATCGCCGGTCTTGGCAAAGTCTCCAATCTGCATAATCCCGCCTAGCTTGATCTCATCTAAATTTGTGGCTACCATTTGTGCGTTCATTTCCATCCATTTTTGAATTTCCTCAACGCTACAAATGTATTTTTCAGGACTGAAAGCCTCTATACCGATCTTGCGGAGTACTTTTTTGCCTTTTGACTTAAAGTCGGTGGGACTGACGCCATAAAACTTCTTAAAGGCTCTGGAGAATGAACTCTCACTATTAAAACCATAGGTGTAAGCGAGTTCTTTGATGGCCTTATCAGTACCACTCAGTAGAATCGCAGAGATTCGTTCTATACGTTTTCTGTTGACATATTGATTGAGGTTCTCACCTACTAAAGTTGAGAAGACCCTATGAAAATGAAAAGCAGAATAAGCAGCGATATCCGCCAGCGCATCAAGAGACAAATCGGCATCAAGATTATGCTCAATATGATCTAGCACCCGATTGATCCGCTTAATGTAGTCTTGTCTAATCTTCGTCATCTGCCGATACCATTTTCATTAAGGACGCAAATTTATTTTCTGTTGCCAAAAGCACTATACCGATCTTGCGCAAATGCATGGCTCAGCTATTGATTCTCAGTTGAGGAGATAAGCGTTCTGCGCAGCAGTGGGACAATAAAGATACTTGGGCTGGGCACAGCAAGACATCAAGCCTACAATTTGCTATTTCGAACGAATCCCATCGGGATGAGGAGAAATCTCCTTGAGTACAAATCATATCTACTTTTTCTAGATAGGAGATTTCTCGTCGCTGCGCTCGCTCGAAATGAATGGTGGGAGGTAGGTGCGCGCATGCATGCCGCACCCAGGAGATAAGCGTTCTGCGCAGCAGTATGAAATATTTTTCCTCCTCAAAGTAGGGGTAGCACGACTTGGCGGTTGTCATAGAGGCAACACCTGCCAACCCAATATGCAAAGAGGGTTAATCGAATGACCTAGCATTTTACGCGCTTTTTTCGTCCCTTTATCAAATACCTAAACCTACACTAATGAGCAAAAACCTAAGTCTCCTAGGCCTCTTCTGCCTGAGTCTCGTACTTTTCTCTTGTGAGCGGAGCTTTGATTATAATCCTTCTGACATCCCGGACTTTGAGGGTCTGACAGCGCCTACAGCCGAGGAGGGCTACCAAATCCATGTGGAAGCCTTTCCCATACCGGCCAATTATGAACGGGAGATTTTTATCCGCAAGGAGATTGGCAATACCGAAGACATCTATGTCAACCGTTTTGAGGTGCTTTGCCGTCCCGGAACGCATCACCTTATCGCCTATGGCTTTGAAGATGAAGATAATCCGAACAACCCTGATGTAGGGGTAATGCGGG
>CAZHOC010000221.1:0-7403 GCA_964534295.1 uncultured Bacteroidia bacterium
CTCAAGCACGGCCTGCATGCCCTCCCACTGCTCTTCGTTGAGCGTAGTAGGAAGCAGATACAGTTTCACCGCCCAGATTTGCTTGTCTTTCTCGGCTAGCCAAACATCAGCGATATTACTCCGTCCTAGCCTGGCTTGTAGACTATATTTCCCAGCGAGTTTCTTGCCTGGGTACAGGACTTCAGTCGTATGGTCTTTTTTGACCCCCATTGATTCTATTTACCGTTCTCTCAGTACAAAAATAACAGAATCGAGCAATTTTTTAGTACGCTTTGCTAAGTAGTATGTACAACTCCCCCAATTGAACAAAACTGCGCCTAAGCGGCTGATTACCATTGGCCCGCTCTTATTTCGGATTGCCGCTTCAATTCTCTCCATCCAGGTATTAGAGGCACAAAATTTGTCTTTTAGAATAATAGTATTTTACAAACCCAAATTAAATGATTCTTCGTCTGGGCCAAAGATTGATTTGGATCGTGGGAATATGGCTTGTCATATTTCTACCCATTCAATTATTGACCGACGATAAAGCAGATTCCCCTCCTAGCATAGAGGCCCAATTTTTAGATCAGTTAGTCGCGGAGGCTTCTATTTCATTTACAGTCTACAACAATGATAGTCTCGCTGAGTTGAGCTCTTATTTGCCCAAAGGACTTAAGCTTGACAATATTCCCAAATCGGCCTTTACCCGTACTTCCCAGAGGGTTTTTAGCCCAGGGGTTTGCTACACCCTACTTGAAGACCCTAGTCTTTATCAGCAACGTTGGGACACCATGAATCAGGTCCGTTTTTGGCGTACCATCATGCGACTACCCAATGATACTGCTCTGATCACTGCCGCGCCCAGCAGGAGAGTATTGGGAGGAATCAACTGGAAACAGTGGAATGACTTATCAGAAGATGAGCAAATCACTTTTAAAGATAGTCTTGAAAAAGTACATGTGCTCGACAGTACTGAGCAACTCATGATTACCTTTGGCAAGTCGCATTACTATCATTTTGATCGAGTAATACCTACACTCGCCCGCGGCATACAAGCTTTTGAAAAAGCAGGCGTTGATCCCTGGTATGCCCAAGCCATTCTTTTGATTGAAAGTCCGGGCCAGCTGGCCTTATCACCGGTAGGTGCCTATGGTTCCTTTCAGTTGATGGAATCAGTGGCCAAGGAGCATGGCCTCATCGTCAATGACACCCTTGACGAAAGAGCTGATTTTTTCAAAGCTGCCTGGGCCGCAGCCAGCTTACTTAGGACGCGCTGTATTCCCCAAGCGCGCAACATAGTCCAGAGATGGGACCTCCCGCCTAATGAAAATGATCTTTGGTTTAGGCTATTGGTCTTGCACATCTATCATGCGGGCGCAGGCAATGTAGGCGGAGCGATCAACCAGATGGCACCAGATATCTATGGTCCTCCTTTGTTAGAGCGCCTTTGGCGAACGGAGTACGGGGGTTTTAAAAACGCTTCTCAAAATTATTCGCAAATAGCACTTGCCTCTCTGCTCGAATTAGATCAGATTGTTAAACAAAACGCCGATACTGTTTGTTTTGACAGGAAAGCTTATCCAACAATCAATCTTTGATCTACTAGCTACATGAACATTTTGATAAACAGCGGGATTGTCATCGGTACAATCCTAGTGATGGAAGCCTGGGCCTGGTTTATGCATAAATACCTCCTTCATGGTCCCCTTTGGTTTCTCCACAAGACGCATCACGAGCCACAGCCAAGTTGGTGGGAATGGAACGATCTGGTCTCGATTCTTTATGCAGTTGGCGCTGCTGCGGGCATTTTGGTCGGTGCTGCCGACTATAGCTGGCCATTTTGGGTGGGGATCGGGATTACGCTTTATGGCATCCTTTATTTTGTCTTCCATGACATTATCATCCACCGCCGTATCAAGATCAAATACCACTTCGAAAGTGCTTATATCAATCGTTTGATCAGAGCTCACAAAAAGCACCATAAGCATATGCAAAAAGACGATAGCGAAGCCTTTGGCTTTTTGTATGCAAGTTCTAAATACAACGTCAAGCGAGTAAAGAAGTAGGTGTTTTTTTATTGCTGCGCAGAACGCTTATCTCAAATGCTCCAAGCTGGCATGCTGATGTAAGCTCGCGAAGACAGTATTGAAAAAAATATCCATGTCATCCCGGAAATGCGATATATATGCATTATCCGGGATTTTTGTTTCTACGATTGGCTGGGTCGAGCCTGTTTCATAAAGTTGCTTCAACTGCGCTCAGCATGACAAGGGAGATTGGCACATTTTCCCGATAGTTATAGAATTAATGTCAAGCTTAGGGCCTTTTTGCTGGTTTTCTGCTTTGCAGAACGCTTAATCTAGCTTTTTAGGATTCCTTCCTCCCCCTTAATCCCCCTCCAAAGGGGAAATGGCTTTACAAACCGGAGGTTTTGTCCCCCTTTGGAGGAGGGCAAGGAAAATTTAAGCAGTTTGCGAAGCAAAAAAAGAAAGGAGGTTTCTCGTCGCGGCGCTCACTCGAAAGGAAGTTGGGAGTGATTTTGGTTGCGACAAGGCACTGCCTTGTCGCGTCTAAGAGACAAGCGTTCCGCGCAGCGGCAAAAAGAAAAAAGGCTAGCAGCTTGAAATGCAGAACGCACCTTTAGCTACTAGCCTATTATATGTATTCGCGTATTTTATTCGTCGATTTCCCAGCCGCCGCAACTGGCGTTGAGCTTTTCGATACACTTTTCAGCGTCATCGCCAGAAAGGCCAAACTCCATGGCGTTATTGTAGTCTTTACAAGCACCTTCGGTATCCCCGTCTTTTTCCTTGAGCATCGCTCTAAAATAGTACGATTGAGGATTGAGGGCATTGATCAACAAAGCCTTATCAATAGAAGCCTGAGCATCCATGGTCTGCCCCATTTCCATATGCGTAAGTGCCATGTGGTTATGAGCAGCAATGCGAATCAGCATATTATTGTTGCGCTTAATGGCCGTCTCAAAGTCCTTCAGAGCCCCTTCATACTCGCCCGCTTTGAGGCGATAATACCCACGGCTGTATGGCAAATAAGTGTTAGCAGTATCACACTCCATCAAACCAGTGTACACCCAAGAAAGCTCCTCGTAATTGTTTTCTTCGATGCCCATATCAGAAAGGAGGGAATAAACCGTACATTTTTGCAAGCTGTCATTATCTAGGACCCAGCGATAGTCCTTACGCGCTAGCTCGTACTCATTTTTGAGCTGATAGGTGTAGCCTCGTTCCAGATATAGCAAAGGCTTCATGGCCTCTACCGCTGAATCTTGATACTTCATCTCCGACATGAGCATAAAGGCTTCTGCATAATCAGCGATGGCATCATCATACTTTTCCATGCCCACCAAGACCGCAGCGCGGCTGTAAAGGGAGTACACAAGATAAGCGTAGGTATTTTTAGCTTTCTTCTTCTTGTTTTTGCGAGGATTCAAAGCCAAGCTCTTGTTGAGGTCTTCGAGGGCATCATCACTATTGCCCAATTGGCTTTGTTCTACACCTCGTTTATGGTATAGCTCATAATCCTCTGGATTCTCCGTAATCAGATTACTAAGCGAATCTACCGATGCTTTGAGACGTTCTTCCTCCTCATTGACCAAACGGAAGTTGAAAGGAATATTCACCCAAAAGCGGGTAGGCTTTCCTTTGAGGATAGCAGGACTAAACTTAAGTTCCTCGATTCGGTCTTCTACCGCTTTGCCCAAAACAGGGTGGGCAGAGGCAATGAGGGAGTGATCGAGATAGTCTCCGGTAGTATCAACTAAGACCCTGACAACCACATTTCCCTGGAGGTTTTGTTGGATGGCCATTTCGGGATAACCGATGGCTTGCCTCACCTCAGCGAGGTTGGTAGGTTTGGGTTCTTCGTCAACAAAAATGAACTCATTAATTCCAGGCGTTTCATTCTGGGCCCACAGCAATGCGTTCGCTCCCAATATCAGCCCAAGTATTAGCCACAATCTTTTCATAGTGCAAAATCTATATTTTTAGCACCGCAAAGGTACATAAAGCTGGGGAATTTGGACACGATCGTCCAGAATTCCCCATTAATCTTTAGTATATCATTACCCTAACGACCTGGCTGGCGCTATCGTTGGTAAGCTGGATAAAGTAAATTCCAGCGGCCCATTTGGAGACATCCAACTTGAGGGTACCTTCAGCTTGGTCCACATCGAGACTCTGAGTATAGACGGTCTGACCAGTAGAAGAAAGTACTCTTAGGTTCATACTTCCTGAATCAGCGTTGGCATACTGCAAATTGAGTTTCGCATTTGCAGGATTAGGATATGCTTGCAGACTTAAGGTCGTAAAGGCTTTACGCAAGTCTAGCTGAGCTTCTCTGATCTCACGAACCTGGCCATAGGCATTGACAATCTTGAGACGATAGTAGACGATTTCAGCCTCTGTATTCAGAATGTCCTCATCGGTATAGGTATTGAGCGCTTGATCGACGATGATTTCCTCATCTTCTAAGAGCTCATACAATTCGCCATCAAAAGAACGCTCAAGTTGATAGTAATCTTCGAACTCCTCGTAGAAGTTACCCCAGTTTACTTTGGCATCTTGATCGTAGCCTTCTACTTCAAAACCTTGGGTGGTGATAGCGGCTATAGAACCTCCACATGGGTTACGAGGACTTTCTGCTGGCCCGACACCACTGAAGGTAGTCGGTACGAGTCTCAAGACGATTTTGTCTACTTCGACCCCATCTTCACGCATCCAAAGATTGAAGGTATACTGCCCTGCAGAGGGCACAACTACCGTGACTGGATCACTATTGTTGGCGACATCCTTCCAAGCCCATGGACCATTGCTACCCATACCATAACCTGAGAAGTTGGTAGAAGAGACCCCATTTAGCCCAACGTGATAAGAGTCATCAGCATTGGATGGTCCGGCACTGCGCACAAATACGCGATAGGTACCAGCCGTGGCAAAAGTAATCTCATAATCCAAGCGGGGCCCATTGAGGTTGAGCCCAGTAGCTCCACCAGTATTTGGAGTAGCTCTAACCGCTGCGCTACTACTTGCGGTAGCATCAGAATAAGTCTCCCAAGTGTGATTGGCAACGTTACCAGTACCCGCGACGATGCCAGAGTAATTTTCGGCTTCCATCACTAGCGCCCCATTGCTTTCTTCGAAACACAAAGGACCGTTGCCCGAAGGGCTAACCGAAATAGTATTGGAAGTCTGAGAACTCAGACCGGCAGTATCAGTAACTGTCAGGACGATATTGAAGGTACCGGCATTGTTGTAAGTATGACTGGCTGTAACACCAGTGGCAGTTGAACCATCCCCGAAGTCCCAATCATAGCTAGCGATCGGGCCATCAGGATCGGAGGAAGTACTCGCATCAACGGAAACAGGTAATGGAGCGATGCCGCTAGTCGGGGTTGCAATAAAGCTAGCGATTGGGGCAAGATTGGCCGCCCCACCGCATGCAATTTGACCACTTTCAACTGGCCCAGCTGCATTTGGAGCAGATAGCTTAGTGATCACTAACTTATCTAATGCCACACCATCTTCACGCATCCAAACACTGAGTGTATGCTTGCCAGCAGATGGCACATTGATTTCAACTTGATTGCTATTATTCGCGCTAGAAGCCCAGAACCATGGGCCTACACCACCCATACCAAAGCCAGATAGGTTGGTAACACCAATACCATTGAGTCCTACATGATAGGAGTCATCGTTTGCGTTAGGAGAGCTAGTGCGAACAAATACTTTATAAATACCCGCACTATTGAAGTTAATGCTGTAATCGAGGCGTGGGCCATTTAGGCTTAGACCGGTCCAAGTGCCAGTGTTAGGTTCAGCTCTTACTGCAGCACCATTACTCGCGCTCGCATCGCTGATATTGACCCAGGCTACCCCAGCAGCATTGCCAGTACCGGCACCCAGTGCCGAGTAGTTTTCAGCTTCAATCACTACTTGCCCGCCAAGTTCGTCAAAACAAATATCCCCACTGCCGGGATCATTGCTGACTTGGATTTGCGCGTCATAGATATCGGTCAATCCATCTGCATCGGTTACCGTGAGACTTACGGTATAAATACCAGCAGTGGCAAAAGTATTGCTAGCCGTTACTCCGGCAGCTGTATTACCATCGCCAAAGTCCCAAGCATAGCTCGCGATGGGACCTTCATTGTCCGTAGAGCTAGTCGCATCAAAGTTTACCGGTAGCGGTGCGAAACCAGAGCTGGTGCTGGTAGTAAAGTTGGCGATAGGTGCCTGATTGCCAGGACCATTGCCACAGCCACCTCGGCTACTTTCAGTCGGGCCTTGGCCCGTAGGCGTGGCATCGGCTGATTTGATGACAATTTTATCAATCTCAGTACCATCTTCACGCATCCAAATGTTGAAGGTATGCTTACCAGTACTCGGTACGTCTATGGTTACTCGCTGAGAATTATTGGCTGTTGATTCCCAATCCCATGGGCCGTTATTGCCCATACCGATACCGGTTTGATTGGTTACTCCATTGCCATTGAGGCCTGCGTGGAAAGAATCATCCGTTCCGGAAGGAGCGGCAGCTCTCACATAGACATAATAAGTACCCGGTACATCGAAATAAATATCATAATCTAGACGTGGGCCATTAAGATTGAGTCCAGTCCAAGCGCCTGTATTAGGAGATGCTCTCATACCTACACCGCTACTAGCGTTAGGATCATTGAAGGTTTCCCAGAAGGAGGCACTAGCCCCACCTGAACCAGGCGCACTATCAGTGAAGTTTTCGGCTTCAATCGTTACCTCGCCGTTGGCAAAGGTGAAACAGTCTCCTAGTTGTACATCTACCGTGCTGGTAGCAGTATCAGAAAGTCCTTCTTGATCACTCACAATCAATTGCACAGTATAAGTACCCGGTGTAGTGAAGGTATGACTGGTGTTTACGCCTGTACCATTATTGCCATCGCCAAAGTCCCAGGCATAGGCAGTAATTTGATCATCATCGGTCGAGGCGCTAGCATCTAGACTCACCACCAAAGGAGCGGGACCAGCGTTCGGCGAAGCCGTAAAACTCGCAACTGGAGGTGCATTTGGTGCATCAACTTGGACTGTCTGGAATGCAGTATCCGTTTCTCCTCCTTCGTCGGTTACAATCAAACGAGCGTTATAAGTACCCGGCAAAGTATAAGTATGAGATTGGGTCATACCACTTCCAGTATTACCATCTCCATAATCCCAATCGTAAGTATCGATATTACCATCAGGATCATTAGAAGCTACAGCATCGAAGATCACCGGCAATGGGGCAATACCATTATTTGGCGTAACGGTAAAGCTAGCTACCGGAGGTAGTGGAGAATAAACAGCTCCCTGTGGGAAGAGGAAAGTTGGTTGTACAAACTGACGAGGCGTAAATGGGCCTTCCCATTCTAGTTCGGCCACAGCACCTCC
>CAZHOC010000222.1:0-2812 GCA_964534295.1 uncultured Bacteroidia bacterium
CCATCATTGGATTGGTAGATGTCGTTATTGATAGCGACCCATAGGATATCTGGATTTGTAGGATGTATCTCAATGTCCTTGGGACGAGAGGCGACCGGTAGGTTAGCAGTCAAGTTTGTCCAAGTAGGAGCGGCGCCATTGGCGTTGGTGGATTTATAAAAGCGGTTGGTCCCTGAACGTGCTATGTAAACCACATCTGGGTTCGAGCGAGAGATTGCAATGTCTCGGATGGTAGAACCCGTAAAAGCACTGATTTGTACCCAAGTTGGCGTTCCGGAAGATTTGACATCAAAAGCACGCCACATATTTTCCATCCCCACAAACATGGTATCGGGATTGGAAGGGTGCAGTTTGTAGGGAGTTACCCAAGCACCACTTTCCGGGATTGTGCCGGTAATACCGCCAAAAGTCACCCCTCGGTTGGTAGATCTCCTAATGTCGCCATAGTAGAGCGCACCGTACATCACATTGTCATCGGAATAATCAATGATACACTCCATTCCATCACCTCCGATTTCGGTCCGCCAAAAGCCTTCATCATAGATAGCCGTGCCATTGTCTTGGTAGCCATTGATAATGAGGTCTCTGGTTTGCTGTGATTGACCAATTTTATAGATCTGAGCGATATCCAAACCGCTCGAAAGTTCAGTCCAATTGATGCCATCATCTGCCGAAAAGTGCACCCCTCCATCATGGCCCAAAAACATATCGTTGGTATGAGGCGACCATTCTAAAACATGATGGTCAGCATGCACTTCTGCGATACCGCCATTACCAACCCAGTGGGTT
Source organism: uncultured Bacteroidia bacterium (assembly GCA_964534295.1). Lineage (GTDB taxonomy): Bacteria > Bacteroidota > Bacteroidia > J057 > J057 > JBCAWW01. The sequence goes on from CAZHOC010000222.1 coordinate 790, forward strand.
AGACTATCCCAGGTAACACCTCCGTCTCGGCTTTCCCAAAGGTTGATTGCTCCTATGATCACACGATCGGCATCATTGGGATCTCCTAAGGCAACTAGGTCGTACCAAGCCTGACTAGCAGTACCTGAGCCATCATAATTATAGCCGCAGATATTAGGACTGGTTGATTGAGTAGTAAAGGTATTTCCACTGTTCGTGGAACGATAAAGTCCCTCCAAACCACTGCCATTACCGGAAAACAGATAAACCACATCAGGATCATCTGCACTCACAGCGAGGGCAATTCGAGAAGTAGCCGTAGGAGTGCCATTGGTAAGTTGAGCCCAGTTCTGACCATTGTCAGTAGATCGATATACTCGACTACCACTAGCATAAATGGTATTGCTATCCCCTGGCTTAAAGGCCACATCTTTACAATTGTGGCCAGAAAAAGTCTGTGTCCAGTTGGCACCGCCATCAATCGTACGATAGATACGATTATTGGTAACCGCAATCATCATATCTGAATCAGTAGGATCCATGATGATTTCATTGACGGTACGATTGCCCATGCCATTATTCCATGCAGCCCAGCTTGCACCACCATCCGTAGTCCGCCAAACGCCATAACCAGGTGAATCTCCTCCATCACGATCTCCAGTGGCAATGAAAATGATAGCAGGGTTGGTTGGATGCACGATGATAGAAGAGACACCTAGGCGTACAAGGTTGCTACTTATGTCTGACCAAGTCAAACCATAGTCGGTGCTTTTCCAAATACCGCCAGCAGCCAAGCCAATAAAAATGGTATTAGGATCTGTGGGATGGAAAGCAATAGCTGTGGTCCTTCCCAATCCATTGGGTTGACTAGTACCATTGTTTGGTAGCGTAATCGGGCCAAGGGCTCGCCAGTCGCCATTGGCACTAGAACGTTTTTCAGCCCCTTGTGGGTGAGTCCTTAAATACTCTTGAAACTCTGCAAACTTACGCTGCGGAGCCATTTGTGTACCTTCGGCATCTACCCGAGATTCCATGTAGTACTGCCATCGCTTGAAAGGTTTCCAGCCGGAACCCTTAGTGATAGGTCGATTTTTCCAATAAGCTTCAAAAGCGGAAACGGTTTCCTCGTACTTTGCATTTGGATCTTGCATAAGTTCCACGTGCCGAGGCATCTGAGCGGATAAAAAGAGCGGATTAAAGGCAAATATAAGGGCTAACAACCCCCATAATTGAGTAGAAGAAGCAGGTTTCATTATGTAATTTTTATTCCCTTCCCAGCTTGGGAGGCCAGGTCGAGATCCCCAAATTTAACAACTCATAACTTACAAAAAGTACACCACAAGCCGGCTGTTTGGCATTGGAAAATTTCAAACTATCCTTCAAGTAGGATTTTCGTAGAAATAGAAGTTTTTCTTGATATGCGAATAAGCTCGGAGAATTATTTTCTCCTCAGGGTATTATTTCAGATCAAGCAAGCGTATTTTTAAGGCCATTTTTTATTTGCATGAATTTAAAGTCAGCCCTAAAGGGAGAGGTATTTGAGAAACTGCAGTTGGCGGCCAGCCAGCTCAATGTAAAGTCATATCTGATAGGAGGCTTTGTTAGAGATTATTTGCTCAATCGGCCTTGTAAGGATATTGATGTGGTAGTGGTTGGCCCTGGCATAGCTCTCGCACAAGCGTTCGGCAAAGCCGTAAACGCCAAAGAAGTCATCGTATACGAAAACTTTGGCACCGCCCTCGTTCGCTTTAGAGACTATGATGTAGAGTTTGTAGGGGCGAGAAAGGAGAGTTATCAGCGCAATTCTCGCAAACCTTTTGTTGAGGAAGGCACCTTGGAGGACGATCAGCTTCGCAGAGATTTCACTATCAATGCGCTTTCTATTTCACTCAATCAGGAAGATTTAGGAGAAGTATACGATCCATTTGAAGGCTTACTAGACTTGGAGGAAGGCATTATTCGTACTCCAACTGATCCTAATATCACCTTTTCTGACGATCCGTTGCGGATGCTAAGAGCTATTCGTTTTGCGACGCAACTAGGT
>CAZHOC010000222.1:2822-7384 GCA_964534295.1 uncultured Bacteroidia bacterium
ATAGAGGAAGAAACTTACGAGGCCATCGCTCGCAATCGCAAGCGAATAGAGATCATTTCTAAAGAACGAGTCAAAGACGAACTCAATAAAATTATCTTAGCGGCTCCTCATAAAGCACCATCCTTAGGATTTGAAATCTTATTTAAAACGGGCCTTTTAGACATTATTTTTCCTGAACTCGCTGCTATGCATGGTATTGAAGTCAGAAATGGTCGTGGCCACAAGGATAACTTTTACCACACGCTACAGGTACTGGACAATGTGGCGAAGATGAGATCAGTGATAAACTTTGGTTGCGCTGGGTAGCAATCCTGCATGATATCGCTAAGCCACTTTGTAAACGTTACAGCCCCCAAACTGGTTGGACTTTTCATGGGCATGAAGACAAAGGTGCTCGTATGGTTTCTAAGATTTTCAAACGCATGAAACTGCCTTTGAATCATGATATGAAATACGTCGAGAAGCTGGTTCGTTTACACCAAAGACCGATCGCACTTGTTAATGAGGAGGTTTCAGACAGCGCCATCAGAAGAATCGTGGTGGATGCAGGTGAAGATTTAGATGATCTGCTTGACTTCTGTCGTTGCGATATTACTTCCCGCAATCCTAAGAAGGTTCAGCGATTTTTACGTAATTATAAAGAACTCGAAGATCGTATTCGAGAGGTTGAAGAGAGAGATAATCTCCGCAACTGGCAGCCGCCGATTGATGGGGAAATGATCATGAAAGAGTTTGATCTAAAACCCAGTCGTACCGTCGGTCAAATCAAAAATGCGATCAGAGAAGCCATACTAGAAGGAGAAATACCTAATGACCCTGAAGCTGCACACGCCTATATGCATCAAATTGCCCCTGAATTTTTAAAGTCTTAAGTAAATGAAAGTCCGAATCGTATTATCGTTCTTAGTCCTTTTGACCACACTGAGTCTAAGCGCTCAAGATAGTACTGAACTAGATGTTGATCGTTTCGACGAGATGCGAGGGATTGGTCTTCGGTTTTCGAGCAATATCAATTATTTCCCCCGTGCGCTGCAATATAATTTGGTGCCAGACGGATTTACAACGGGCATTTTTGGTGTTTACTATAGCAATTACACCCCTAGAAGTGGTTATGAAATAGGCGGCAACATTGTCTTCAAAAATGGCGGCGAAGGCTTCAATTTGCCTGTGGTAATGACGGATTTTTCTCCCGATCAAAATGTTGGTCTGGGGTCAATCGAGATGGATCTTAAAGTGGGGCCTCGCTTTGGTTCCTTCAACCCAAAGATTGGTTATATCCTTGGCTATCGTTTTTATCAAGAAAACTTCCTACGTGATGGTGCCACTGGCGAAGTGAATCCTTGGTACTTGATGCTACCACTAGGTGTATCAGGCATTTGGCCTACTAATTTTGGTACTGTCGGCGTAGGTGGATTTTACAATGTGGGGATTTTGAATGTCCTTCGTAATCCAGATCCCGGTGCAGGCAGTGGTAGCATTTATGATGGCGGCAGACAACGTTATATCAACCTAGAAATAATCGTTACCTACGGGGTGCGATAATGTAATTCGCCTACCTTATTCATCAAGCGCTCAAGATATTTTTGATCTACAGGAGAGAAATCATCCACCTGATCGCTATCTACGTCTAGGATGAGCTTTGTTTCTTCATTTACCACTAGTGGAACGACTATCTCCGAACGCGAGAGCGCACTGCAAGCAATATGACCAGGAAATAACTCCACATCGGGTACGATGAGGGTTTCTTGGCGTTCGGCGCTGGAGCCGCAGACTCCTTTCCCCATCGCAATCCTGGTACAGGCCAATGGTCCCTGAAAAGGTCCAAGGACCAATTCTTCTCCATTCCAGCGATAAAAGCCAATCCAAAAGAAGCCCATCGCTTCTTTGAGCATCGCGCTGATGTTGGCAAGGTTGGCGATCAAATCGGTTTCTGCGCTAATCACCGCCTCTATTTGCGGAATCAACTCCTCATAAGCCTGCTCTCGGCTCAGTCCTTCGGTTATGTATAAGGATTCTGCCATGATATTCTTTCAGTAATACTAAGGGCTCTAAGGATAGGCTTAGAGCCCTTAGTTTAATCTTATCGGTACAAAGTTACAGTACCCGCGCGTCTACTCCCAACGCCACCGTAGCCATTGCCATTGGCAACAAAGATATAGACACCTTCGGGTGCTGGGCCGCCTTGTCTCATGCTACCATCCCAACCTTCTTCGATATCGTTGGTGGTGTAGATCAATTCACCCCAGCGATTGTAAATGTCCATCTTAAACTGATCGACAAAGGTCCCTTTGAGGACAAATCGGTCATTTTTGCCATCATTGTTAGGAGTGAAGGCGGTGGGGGCAAAAATGAGAGGATCGAGTGTCACACAAACTTCATTGGAATGACTGATCGCTCTATTGCCATTAAATTCAACCGCAGTGATACGATAGCAATTGATTGGCTGTCCGATATCAGCATTTTCATCTAAGAAACTGAGGTTCCCGCCACTCACTTCTGCTTGCAACCCCCATTGACCAGTGGATTCATTGAAGATTTCTATCAAATACTTTTCTACTCCAAGCTCCCATTGCTCGTAGGCAGACCAGTCCAATTGGACGCGGCCATTGGCATATAATGCTTGCAGGACAATCGTTCTGCCCAGCCGACCTACCGGAGTAAGATCCCCACAAGTATCTATCGCAAAGGCTCGATAGTCATAAGATTGCAGACTCACGTCTACCATAGCGTCTACATAAGAATTGGTAACAGTGCTGATAGGACCCGTTACCAGGGATTGATAGCCATTACCATCGTCTTTCTCAATCAAGTAGCCTACCAGGCCGGGTACTACTGGCAATTCCCATTCGAGCAATACGTTCAGGTTATTTTCGACACTGGCCCTCACTATATGGGCCCGTTCCTGAATACGGGCGTGAATAGGTCGATTGCGGCTAGTATCACTCCGACTGAGCGTTCCGCTATTGCGGGCCAAAGCCTCCACACGATAGCTAAATGCCTCATCACAATTCATCTCAAGATCGAGATAAGAAAGGGTATTGCCTGCTACTGTATTGAGCAGCGTAGCATTGGCAGGATTATAATCTAATACCCTGTAGATGCGGTACTCCTCTACCCCATTGGGCCAGCCTTGATAAGGGGTCCAGTTGAGTTCAATTTGTTCAGGTAGAGAAACCGTACTGAGATTGACGGCACAATGCTCTACACTGGCTCCGAGTTCGGAACCAAGACCACAATAATTGCGGACTTGCAAGCGATAACAATATTCGCTCGTTCTAGCGTCGATATTATTGTCATTATACTGGAGCTGGTTGATATCGGTCGTTATATAAATCTCTTGATACGGACCACCGTTTTCACGTCTTAGGATTACATACTCTCCAAAGTCGTTGATCGTATTTGGATAAGGCTCCCACTTGATGTTGATAGAATTGTTACCCGTAACAGATACTACACTCAGTGCGGGGGGAATCGGCACTTCACTCACCAATACTTCTACTGCATCCTGAATGACAACAGTATCTCGACAATTGAAGAAGTCCCCTACGATCAATTGCACATCATAAAAACCGGCATTGGTATAAGCGTGAAAAGCAGGATCCCCAATTCCTGTTTGTCCATCGCCATAATCCCATTGCCAGGATACTAGTGAAGTATCAGATTGGCTTTGATCGAGAAAAGTTACCACCTCCTGAGGGCAGACCGGACTAGTGAAAGAGAAATCCGCCACTGGGTGATCTAGTCTGATATAATTAGGTTTGGTTATACTGTCAACACAATTATTGATATCGGTCACGATCAAGCTAACGCTATAGATACCATCGTTCTGGTACAGATGAGAAGGCGTAGAAGCGAACTGCGGTGCAGAACCATCACCAAAATCCCACTGCCAATCAATAGCTCCCGCGGTTTGGTCTTGAAACATGCCAATGAAAGGCGCACAGCCAAAACTATCAGGCAAAACGGTGAAATCAGGATTGGGAAGCGGCAGGACTTCTATGGATTGATAAGCAGTATCCGAGCAACCCAGGCTATCGGTCACAATCATGGTCGCAATAGAAATGCCCACATTGGCGTAACTATGGGTTACCGGATTTCCCGTTGCCGCTGGGCTACCGTCTCCAAAGTCCCATTGCCAGTCAATAATAGGAGCGCTAGCTGGGGTTGAATTATCTAATAAACCAAGGGTAAAGACCTGACAGCCAACAGAATCTAAGACCGAAATATCAGCCTGAGGCGAGGGCACTACTTGGATCAGATTGGGGATCAAGAGCGTATCGGCACAACCATCATCAGAAAAAACGACCAAACTTACGTCATAAGTGCCGACTTGATTATAAGTATGGAAAGGATTGCTTTGGGTAGAAGTCGTACCATCTCCAAAGTCCCACAACCAGGAGGCAATACCGGCCGAAGCTGTACTCAAATCCGAAAACAAGACTGTACCAGCATTACAAACTACGTTTTGACTAACGCTAAAATCAGCAGTAGGCAAAGGAAATACAACGACTGGATCATTAGAGGTAATTAATACATCACAGCCAAGGCCATCATTGAGGTTA
>CAZHOC010000223.1:0-2465 GCA_964534295.1 uncultured Bacteroidia bacterium
TATCATCAGTACAAAAGTTCTCGCTGTCGTATGGTTTTTGCCTATACTCGTCAACGCACAAGTCCACCTAGAGGTGGAGACCGATCCTTTGGCTTGGGCCTTGGGCGGGGGTTCTATTCACGCCGCAGCGGCTTGGGGTAAGCAGCGGGTTCAAATTGGCTATGCCTTTTTGCCACTACCGGATGGATTTCAAGCGTTCCCCGAAGTGGAAGAATCCTTTCAGGCTATATCAGGTAAATGGGACTATTTCTTTAGCAAAAGAGGCAGTGAAGCAGGATTTTTTGCAGGCGTAACCTTGGACAATCTTTTTTATCAGTACGAATCGGGGGGCAACATCCTCAACGAAAACATCCCCAATGTCGGTGCTCGGCTTGGCTATAAGTTCGATCTATTTCCCAATCGCAATGTCTTGAGTGGCTTCTATCTCACGCCTTGGGTGGGGCTTTCCTATCTAGCTCGCGAAGATGCGGTGGAGATCAATGGGCAATCTTACAGCTTTTCCAAGCAACAAGTCTTTCCTACGGTCCATCTGGGTTATCGTTTTTAGGGCCGCTGCGCGGAACGCTTATCTCTAAAGGCATTTCGGCAAGCTCAATGTGACAATAAGAATTTGAGCAGAGCGCTTCATGCATTGTCATCCTGAGCGAAAGCCGAAGGACCTTTCTCCTCTTCACCGCTGCGCGGAACGCTTATCCTTAAAGCTGCTGCTTCCCAAACTGAGGAAGCAGCAGCTTTTTAGCATTATCTATGTTTTTCGACAAAGGCAATGAGACTCTGGCTATAGGCAATATTCTCTCGATAAAGTCCGCTATGACCAGAATTTTCCAATACCACCAATTCTTTATCAGACTCTGGTGTCCCGATCACTTCGTAATAGTCTTCAGCCACTTCTAAGCCGACGATGGGGTCATATTTCCCCCAAATCAGGCAAATCGGCAAAGTAATCTCCTGCATTTGGGGCGTAAAGTCGTAGAACTCTTGGATGCTCGTGCGATTATTGAAGTTGTTGATCAACTGAGCCGTACGCAGCTGATTGATATAGGCGGCAATGCCATTGTAAGGCGATTGGAAATTAAGTTCTCGGCTCGATACATTTCCAATTGCATCAGGTCGCTGGAAATAAGTCTCCTGCACATAGGCCTCCACCACTCCCACTAGTTGTACTTGGATCTCTAACTGGTCCCAACTGGCAATGGGATCATTGGCATCGCACCACTGCACTACATCCGCTAAGGAATTGAATTCTTCTCCTCCTACACTCAATGGCTCAGACATTGAGAGTCCCTTATCGATCATCTCCTGCGCAAAATCGCGGATGTAATCCATTCTTGCGCTGTATTCATGTTCACTACTATGAGCTCCGTTAGAAAAAATAGCTCCTGCCAATTGGTTTTCCTGCTCGATTAAATAATAGGTCCCCAAAATCACTCCCCAGCTATGGCCCACGGCGAATACCTTCTTATCTGCCCCATACTTATGCTTGAGCAAACTAATTGCATGCTGCATATCCTCCGCCATTTGATCTATGCTCAAGTCTTCCTTGTCAAAGCTTCCCTGCGCACTACCCGCGTGCCGCTGCTCCCAATATGCTACTAAGTATTCATTTTCGACCAGCCCAGCAAAATCCTCAATATGGTTGGCAGAGGTCCCACCCGCACCACCATGCAGAAATAGAAGAATCACATCTGAGTCAAAGTTTCCTCTTACCAAAATGGGCATGGAGGCGCCTTTATTTTTCAGGAAAAGCATTTCCCCCTCTTCCAGAAGATTATTTTCTTTTTCGCAGGCGAAAAGACTCAGTAGCAAAAAAGTGCCGATTGTAAATCGATATATAAATTTCATCTGCTTCATTTTAAATGGTAAATCAGTCTAGTTTCTAGCGCGAGTCGAGGCAAAAAGGCCGAATTGAAGGGCGCTTGAATGAAAAGGTGTGGCTGGACCATAAAGGATAAGGGCAGATCCCTTTGCTTATCAAAGTTCCATCCTAGCCCGCCATTTAAGCCAAAAGTGAAGTGGGAGCTAGTTTTCCCCGCCTCTATGATCTGATTACCATCCCATTCGTAGGCTTCTGCGTCCAAAACGGAAGCCATATAGCCCAACTCAAAATTGAACATAGTTTGCAATCCTTGATTGCCGATGCGCTGACGCCCAATAGCGCCTGTTAGCATAAGCGCTCTATGGTTTCTGGGATGTCGGTAGTAGGTTACATAGCCACCCACTACCCAAGATTTGTCTACCTCTTCTTTGGGGTTTAATTGCAAGCCTATGGGCGTAGCCAATCCGACCCTGATGCCAGGGTGAGTCAGGTTTTCTCCAAAGAAAGAGATTGACATTTGTACTTTGGGCAGGGTATAGCTCTGACCGAAAGCCGCTGAAATACTCAGCAAAAGGGTGAGAAGAAAAAAGGGTGTTCTTTTCATTGTAGCTTAGCGTTTTGCTTTGCTACAAAGGAAAAACCTAGCCTT
>CAZHOC010000223.1:2482-7375 GCA_964534295.1 uncultured Bacteroidia bacterium
TCCTGAAAACTTGTAAAATCTTGCAGCTATGCGCTCAACTGATTTTTATACTCCCTCGGAGATACTCCAATGAAGCGCTTAAAACTCTTAGAAAAATGCGCCTGATCCGCAAAATTGAGCTGATAGGCTAATTGAGTCAGATTGGTCCTAGGCTGAATATGCTCCTTAGCCAAAAAGATTTTTTTCATCAGCACATAGTTGATCGGACTGAGCCCAATCCTTTTCCGAAACTCTCGGGCAAAACGAAATTTGTCCAAACCCATAAAATGAGCCAACAAGTCCAAACTAATCTTATTTTCTAATTGCTCATCAATAAACTGCATGAGCTCAGCCCAATTTCTATTTAAAATCTTCAGCTCGTCAAATTGCCCCTGTTCTGCTTGCACAAAAGCTTGCAGCAAAGACCTTATACTTTTCTCAAGGCGATTGATATCTTTTTCAAAAATGGCGTTTACCGTAGCGTCAAATTGATTTATCAGGTCTGGTTTAATCTGCTGTTTGTGAGCAAAAGCGGTATGGCTTTTCCCAGTCAGCTGATCAACTAAATCAGGTGAGACATATAGGGTAGTAAAGCTATTGACGGTATCCGCATCCACAATGGGGTTGGCGTGGATTTCAAAGGGGTGATTGATAGAAATGGAGTTCTTTTCGGTGTAGAGACTTTGCTCTCCCATTTGTATACACTCAATGCCTGACTCTACCAAAGAGATACAAAAGCAGTCATGATAATGCATGGGGATGTCGCTCGCCTGCTCGCTCACTTTCAGGACCTCAATACCATCAAATTCTGACAAGCTCCGCCCAATTTCCATGATATGATTTTTCTAATTAACCTTCTAAGCTAGCCATATAGTATTGGCTCAGCCCAACAAATTAAAAAAATCATATATATTTTCTCAATCTCTTTTGCCTGCACCTCCCGATAGCTATCCGGGAGCGCGGAACAATTATCCATTGCGGCATGCATGCCGCAACTACAGCAACCCTTGGTAGCGGCGTATTGCATACGCCGCAGAAAGAACAAAAGGAACTTCTCGGAAGAGATAAGCGTTCTGCGAAGCAGTAAGCCAAAGACAAAACACTTCTGGCACCTTGAGAGTACATTCACCGCTGCGCGGAACGCTTATCCCGCTAGTTCCTTCGGCTGTCGCTCAGGATGACACTGAGGAGCTAAAGGCGTAGCCTTTTCATAATTCTGAGTCACCTTGAGTAAAGTCGAAAGGCCTTGAGAGTACATTCACCGCTGCGCGGAACGCTTATCCCGCTAGTTCCTTCGGCTGTCGCTCAGGATGACACTGAGGAGCTAAAGGCGTAGCCTTTTCATAATTCTGAGTCACCTTGAGTAAAGTCGAAAGGCCTTGAGAGTACATTCACCGCTGCGCGGAACGCTTATCCCGCTAGTTCCTTCGGCTGTCGCTCAGGATGACACTGAGGAGCTAAAGGCGTAGCCTGTTCTTAATTCTGAGTCATCTTGAGCGCAGAACGAAAATAGCTCCAACCCTACATACAGATTATTCCCACCCTACTTCAACTTGGAAATTCGACATTCGACATTCAACCTTCCCTAGCCTAGGTCTACTTCGTAGAGAGACTCCACTTGGCGTTCGCCCAGTTTTTGTGGCGTTGCGATCAGGGCAAAGTTTCTCAATCTGCTTAGCAATGGATTTTCGAGCTGCGCCATACGACCAAAACGCCAAGAGTTATTGACAATTGAATGGGTACGAGCCAAACGCAGCGCTTCAAAGCGCTGAAACGCAATTTGCGGATCAGCATTTTTGCTAAGGCAATTGGCCAAAGCAGCCGCATCCACAATAGCCATACAAGCGCCTTGGCCCATATTGGGGGTGGTCGCATGAGCGGCATCTCCGGTCAGCACGATGCGGTCGTAGGCATATTTTTTCAAAGGTTCAAGATCGATAATATCGTTCCACAACAGTGGCATCCCCATAGAAGCCCCTAATACCTTGCCTATGGGTTCGTGATATTCTTTAAAATTGGCAGCAAGATCATCAGCCGTCCAATTTGCCATCTGTGGATCGTTTTGAGGAGCGTTTTTGGTAGCAAAAAAATACACCCTATCCTTTGTCAAAGGCACGATCCCAAAGCGCCCATTCTCCCCCCAAGTCTCTGAAAACTCATCTAATGCTAGATTCTCCGCTATGCCTCTCCAACAAGTATAACCCGCATAGCGAATTTTGCTCTCAGGCGCTATCGCCCTGCGCACAGGGGAGTGAATCCCATCGGCTCCAATCACATATTCTGCGATCGCCTGACTCCCATCCGCAAAGCTTACCTCCACCTGGCGATTCGATTGCTGGATTCCCACACATTCCTTACCCTCGACCAAGCTAGCCGGCTGCAAAAGTGCCAGTAAGGCTTCATGCAATTCGCCACGATGCACAGTATAATTGCCATACCCTCGCTTATTGGCGAAGTATTGCATATCGTTTTTACTCAACCAAGTACCCTTGCGACTGCGAATCCCCATGACCTTCATGGCTCGAGCTACCGCAATGACTTCCTCCGCAATACCGATATTATACAGCGCCTTCATAGCGTTGGGAGCCAACACCAAACCGGCTCCCAAACCAATCAACTTGGGGACACGCTCATATACTTTGACTTCTAAGCCTTTACGCTGTAAGGCTATGGCTGTGCACAAGCCCCCTATGCCACCGCCGATAATGATGTATTTTGCATCCATATCATTGCTTATTTTGGGCAAGCTAAAAAAAATATTTTACAATTTAGCGCACATGCGCTAAATTGTTTCAAATTCATGAAAACCCGCGATAAAATACTCTCCCAAGCCAGAATGCTGTTCAATGAGCAAGGACTTGAAAATGTAAGCCTACGTCAACTCGCCAAATCCATGGAGATGAGCGATGGCAATTTGCGTTATCATTTCAAGACCAAGGCTGAACTGGTCAAAACGCTCTATTTTGAGCTAGTAGAGAGCTTTGATCGCCTGATTCTTGAATTGCAGTCGGGTGAGCATACCCAGCTATCCTTTCTTTTTCAAAGCGTCCTCCAAACCTATCAACAGCTATTTGCTTATCGCTTTTTTATGATTGACTTTGTCAACCTCATGCGACATTATCCAGAGATCGGAGATCACTTTAAGCAATTACAAGTAAAGAGACGACAGCAATTTCAAGGCATTGTCCAGCATTTTGTAGCTGAGGGGATCATGCGGCCTGCCGCCTATCCTGAAGAGTACCTCCACCTTCATGACCGTATGGAAATCCTCTCTGACTTTTGGCTATCCAGCGCAGAAATTGTAGGCGTACCCGAAGGGCAAGACCCAGTTCGGCACTTTGCCAAAATCAACCTGAGCATGATTTTTCCCTACCTCAAGCCAGCGGCTCAAAGCGAAATGAAGGCCTGGCTAGCAGAATAAGCCCAACAATGTCGGCTAAGTGGAGTTAATCATTGCACAATCGACGCTTATGCCCAACGTATTGATTTTGCACGGCAACGGAGGCTCCCGAACCCGCTTCATACCGATGCTCAAACAACTGATTAGTGAGCACCCTGAATTAGACCTAAGGATCCCGAGTCTCAGTGGCTTCGACGGCAGACCCATACCCAAAAAGAATGATCATTGGAGCCTCTTTATGCAGGAGCTTGAAACTACAGTTGCTGATAAGCTATCTGAACCTTGGATACTTTATGGACATGGGATAGGCGGTTCGATACTCTTAGAGTTTGCGGCTCGTGATTTTACTTTTCCCTCCGGGCAACGCTTATCCGTATCACGGACCATTTTGCATGCTCCCATCGGTGCGACGCTCAAGCTGCGTAAGTTCCCAGCCTTGATGAAGCCACCCATCATGCGCGAATTAGGCAAGTGGCTTTTGACGCGAAAGATGCTCCGATCCCTTTGGGAAAAACGCCTTTTTCAAGCAGCAGAAGAGATCCCACAATACCTACGCGATCAGTTTTTTCGAGACTATACCCAATGCGATGCCTTTGGAGTATTCTTCGACATCATCACCCCCGCTTGGTACGAAGAAATCAGAGACAAGGTCAGTCAAAAGCCTTTTCTCTTTGTCTGGGGCGAAGAAGAACGGGTCATCAATGTCGGTTTTGTCGAGCATTGGCGTAAGGATTTCCCTCAATCGCAATTTGAGATTATCCCAAAATGGGATCATTTTCCCATGCTGGAGCAGGTAGACGAATTTACCGCTCAATTTTTGCGCTGGACCCAATCAGAAACCTTAGCATGAGCAAATTATCCCAATTAGAAACTCTCGCCCAATTAGGCTTACCGACCCCAGCTTTTGAGTCGGTCGCACATGCAGATTTTCTGTCCCAGAACGCGAGCTTCCCCACTCGCCTAAAAAGTCCGTTAGCAGTACGCTCTACTTTTGAAGATGAAGATGGTAGCGACAAATCCTACGCGGGGCACTTTCATACCGAACTAGAGGTAGAGGGAGAAGCATTGCGCGAAGCGCTAGCCAATGTCTTTGCATCCTACCCTAAAGCAGAAGGGCAAAAGGTAATCGTACAGGAAATGATCGAAGCTCAATATAGCGGCGTCCTCTTTGCTTATCGCAAAGCCGTTTGGAAGCTCGAATACGTGCCTGGCCCAGGCGAAAACCTCGTTAGCGGCAAGGTGCAGCCAGAAAGTATGCTCTTGCCACGATTTGCGAAGCGAGATCTTTTTTGGCAAAAATGGTTTCCTAGCTGGCAGATTATTCAAGAACAAGGGGCAGCTAAAATGCTTCATCCAGCCTTGATGCAACTGTCGGTGCACACCCAAAAGTTACTCGCGCATTATGAGCAAGAAGCTCCCTATGGTTTGGACATAGAGTTTTGTGTCGATCAAAACGGCAAACTCTACCTTTTACAGTCCCGGCCGATTACCACTCCAGATGATGCAGAGGAAGT
>CAZHOC010000224.1:0-3699 GCA_964534295.1 uncultured Bacteroidia bacterium
TATGAGGATCAGCTGTTTGGCTATAAGGCCGCTCACGAAAGCTATATTCTGGTCAAAGACAAATCTTGGACCAAGCGCCTCGAGCGTTATGCTAGCTTCTTGCCTGAATTACAGCGTGGACTACCCGTGCCAGATGCCTATAAGCAAGAAACGCCAGGCCGTAACTCACAACTTGGTGCCTATGATGTGGTTTATTATGCAGGTGATTGTAACTCAGGTAGTAAAACCATTGCAGTCAACCTGCCTAATGATGAAGAAGTGCAGCTGAGCCATGGCACTCGTCGTCTCCAGCTTAAGAACGCTATGCGGGCTAAATTTGATAAGATTTTGGTGCCTCTCTCTGATCTACTGATCGCTGAGGATCAACGCAAGCATATTACTTTTGAAGCCTTCTTTGGCAATACGATGTTCCACGAAGTGGCCCACGGACTCGGCATCAAAGAAACCATCAATGGCAAAGGTAAGGTGCGTGAGTCTCTCAAAGAATTGGCCTCAGCCCTAGAAGAAGGCAAGGCTGATGTCTTAGGTCTTTATATGGTTACCCAGCTATTTGAAAAGGGCGAAATTCCAGAAGGCGAGTTGATGGACAATTATGTGACCTTCGTCGCTTCTATTTTCCGCTCGGTACGCTTTGGTGCCTCTAGCGCTCACGGTAAAGCAAATATGGTTCGCTTTAATCACTTTATGAAAGAAGGCGCCATCACTCGTGATGCTGAAACTGGAACCTACCGGATTGACTTCGACAATATGCAAAAGGCCATGGCTTCTTTATCTGAGAAGATATTGACCCTACAAGGTGATGGAGACTATGAGGGTGTCAAAAAGTTGACGGATGAATTGGGGCTTGTAGGCGAAGAATTGCAAGCTGATCTGGACCGCTTAGGAGATGCTGGTATTCCGGTTGACATTGTTTTTGAGCAAGGTCTGTCAGTCCTCGGTCTGTGATTTATGGCAGAAATGCTGTAAATTCCTTCATACTAACAAACTCCTTTACTATGAAGTACTATTCTCCACTTCTGGCGCTATTAGCGCTTAGTCTCTATTTATTGCCGCCTGCGGCGAACGATAATGATAATTGTCTCGTTTCCGCTGAAAATCTTCAAGGCGTATACGAAGGTGATTGCAAAAATGGTTTTGCTCACGGTCGCGGTAAAGCAATTGGGAAAGATGAGTATATGGGTGAGTTTAAAAATGGTTTACCTCATGGGAAAGGCCGCCTTACCTATGCAAATGGAGATGAGTATATTGGGGAGTTTAAAAAAGGCCAAAGACATGGTAAAGGTTATATGCGGAGAGCGGGAGAAGTAGAGATTACCGACAATAGCCGATGGACTAATTGGAAAAATGATCAGTTCGTCAAGGATATCTTAAAGGGAGAGTACTCTATAGCACGAATGCGCCACGTGAGTCGTAACTCCATTAAATTAATCGACGATCGCGAAAATAGGGTAGAAATCAATATTTCCGCTACCACTCAAATATTAGGGCTAAATATCAATATCTCAAGCGGACGTTACGATATGCAAGGTCCTTCTCGCCTGATCATTTTTGATCCTAAGTTCCCACTCAAGGTATTTGTAGAATACCGCGTACAGGATAAGCTTCTGTCCGAAGAGCTAGACGTAATTGCTGATTTTAAACTGGAGACTCCCGGCACTTGGGCCGTCAACCTAGGCCATTAGAGGATTTCTTCTAGTTCCGCTAGTTTTTGCTGAATATCTGGATTATTGGGGTCTGAAGCTATTGCCCGCTCATAATACGATTTGGCCGTAGCGAGATCCTGATAATTGTAAAATATGTCCCCTAACATCAACAAAGAAGCTTGGTGTTGGGGGTCAATTTTTATAGCCTCCTGAAAATCTTCCAAAGCCTTGTCAATATTTTGGGCCAGGAAAAAGACGAAGCCGCGGTTGTAATGGGCCTGCAAAAAGTTAGGAGATTTGTTTAAGGCAATTGAAAAGTGCATAACTGCCTCGTTAGCCTCTTCTTTATAGGGTTCGCTGAGCGAACGATCCGTCATAGCCAACAAACGACGCATATGATAATTGCCCATATAAAAGCGACCTAGAGGATGAGTAGGGTGGTAAAGGAGTAGCTCCCTGATCTGCTCGATAGCTGCTAGCTCATTGTTGTATCCGTCGAGATAAAGGTCATGTAGTTGTAAACGGGTTTTGGCAAAGCTGCTATCCGCCTCCAGCGAACGCAAATACTCACGCAAGGCTGCTTGTTTATCGTTTCTTTTTTCGTGCAAAAAGCCCTGGGCAAAGATGTAGATAGGCTCTGCTGGGCTTAACTCCTCTGCTTGTTTGTAAAGGCGAAGGGCCATCTCGTCATTGTTTTGAAAGAAAAACAATTGCCCCATTTGATAGTAATTCTCAGGATTTTCGGAACCTAATTTGGCCGCTGCTTGGAAGTCATCCATTGCTTGAATGCTATCATCTTGGACGAAGGCATAAAATCCTCTGAGGTAGTAGAGGTCTGCGCCTTTAGGAAACAACTCAATCGCTTTATTGACGTCTGCTACCGCTTGAGGCAGACTATCCAAACTGTAATATATTTGTGAGCGTTCCTCGAAGAGTTGATAACTCTTAGGACTCAGATCGATTTGTTTATTGAGCGCAATTAGCTGGGCTTCGGGCCCCATTGGTATAGAATCAACACTTTGCTTAGTCGATTGCTCCTCGACCGTAGGCTCATCATCACAGGCAAAAAAGAATAGGCTTAGGCCCAAAAGTATCCCTACAAGAATTTTCATATTGCAAATATGCGCAGCCCTAGATGACTTCTCAAATTCAAAATTGATCTTCGATGACAATTTTTAAGACTGATTCAGTCTGCTTATCGACTTTAAAGTCATCCGCAATCCTAAAATCTGAAAGCGCTACAATTTGCTTTTGGTCGGCAAAAATAATGGCTTGCTCCTTTTGAAACTGACTGTACTTTTGGTCAATAAAGATATCACTGAGTTTTTTTACCCCTTTCATGCCGAAAGGCTGCATTCTATCTCCTTTTTGCCAAGGACGGATTTCTAAGGGCAATTGCAAAAGCTCTGTATTAAGATAGAGAGTACCCGGCTCGCCAAAGTGAAAAGGGCCCTTTGCTGGGTGCAATAGGTGAATTTTTCGTTCCCCAAATAGCAAAGTACCTAGTTTGGGAATGGAAGGTAGCTTAATCGTTCGCAATGCCGCCTGAGGTTTAACCGCTTGAAAAAATAAACCCTGTTCATGACGGTATACCTTTTCTCCCTCTCGCTCTACGAACTTGCCTTTTTGGGCGTCAATGAGTTCCATCAAACGCCAGAGGGGATGTCCATGCCAACCCCAGCGTTCGCCAGCGGCGATCACCAAAAGAGGGAGCTGGTCAGTACCAAACTCTAAAACAAAATCAGTCCAACTTAGCAGACTTCCCCCATTAATCTTACTTATGGACCGTGCCAGCCATTGATCAAGTATCCTTTTTAGAAAAGTGCTTTGCCGTTGATACCAATCAAATCGGGAGACAATTTGATCCCCTACCGATGGATTGATATGATGTAGGACTGGAATTACCTGATTGCGGAATTGGTTGCGGAGGTAATTATTTTCATCGTTGGTGTGGTCTAGTCCGTAACTGAGGCCTAGTTCTGCAAGGCCGTTTAAAACCTGCGTACGACTCAGATCTAAGAGCGGACGGATATAAGGCCCTCGGGCCCGTGGGATC
>CAZHOC010000224.1:3709-7375 GCA_964534295.1 uncultured Bacteroidia bacterium
GACTATTGCCTTTGAAAAGAGACATCAGGACACTTTCGGTCTGATCATTGGCTTGGTGTCCGGTGGCGCATTTGGTATAGCCCTCTTCGGCCATTAGCTGCTCGAAAAAAGAATAGCGCAGCTTACGGGCAGCATCCTGAAAAGAAAGTTGCTTTACGATGGCGTGGGACTTAGTATCTACATTTTGTACGTAAACAGGGACTTGCCAGGCTTCAGCATATTGCCTGACTAGCTGCTCTTCACCGTCCGAAGCTTCTGCTCTGAGATTGTAATTGACATGGGCCAATCCCACCTTGTATCCCAATTGGATCAGGGTGTAAGCCAACAAAACTGAATCTGGACCACCTGAAATGGCCACCAAAACGCGATCTGATCGCTTGAGTAACTGGTGAGTTGCGATGGTATTTGCAACGGTTTGTTGGATAGTAGGCCACAGCATGCTGCTAAACTAGAAGCGAAATGCTAAATATCCAAGGTGCTAAATGCGACTGTTTAACTCGCATTTTTGACCACTCAGGCAGGGTTTACGAAAGAACGGCATAGTTTTTCGTTCGTTTTAGGTGAAACTCTAACATGGGCTTCAATATTTCGATAAGCTGGAACACTTATTGAATTGAAATATCTGAACCCCTTACTTTTGTTTACGTAAGTTTCACTATATGAAGTATCGCCTCCTAAAACTAATTTGTTTCCTGCTCATAATTTTTATGGCCAATACGGCCTTTGTAAATGGGGTTGCCTCTTTTGCAGGCAATTGGACTAATAATGATGCACCAATCTCTGATTTAAAGATTACCACTCAAGGTGATGAGGTGTTTGTACAAGTATGGGAAAACACCAAAGAGGGCAAGCAGGATTGGGGACGTGTTCGTGCGGAACGTTATGATAGAGTAGGGCAGACTAATCAATTGCCTACTTTGACAGCCACCTATGAATTAGAAAATCGTCAAGTATTAATCGTGCTATCCTCAAATGGTTTTAAAATTGAAGCCAAATTGGTTAGCTTCTCTCATAGTAGTCTCGAGACTGAACATGCTGTCTATCAATACGAAAAAGTAGGGAGCATAAATACCTTAGTTGTCAATAGTACAGAGGAGCATAGCAGCTCTGCAGCCACTCATAGTGGTCAAATATTAGGAAAAGCAATGGGAATGGCCAAGTCTACGGCAAGTGTCTTCCATCTCTCATTATATGGTCCTGACAACCCTAATCAGGTGCAAGGAACCAAGACTTTTTCTCGCGAAAAAACCTACGAATTTACCAACCTACCGGACGGTACCTATTGGTTGATCGTAGATTCCAAGGCCATGACAGGCATAGAAGCCTTTCCAGCCTATCAGGAAATCGTCATCAAGGATGGTAAATCCTACATCCAAGATGTCGAACTAAATTAGGACTCTTAATAGTAGTTGTTAGATTTTCATAGGGCAGGAGGCCACTCCTGCCCTTTTTTTTGTGTTATATTTGTAGGCTTATGAAACAGCAGACCCTCAAATACCAGTCAATTCTGATTGCTTGCTTCGCAATGGTACTTTTTGCTGCCTGCAATAAAGAAGAACCCTTACCCATTTATCTTGATCTAGAGGCTCCTACCGTTCAAATCGCTCCCAATGAAAGTGCTAGAGCTACAGTAGGGATTAAGGATTTATGGATAGAGCATAACGGAAGTAATTTGGGCGTTTTTCGGGTTCCCCGAACGGTTCCCCTTCTACCTGATCCTACCGGTGATCAATTAGCAGTTTTTGGGGGTATCTTTGAAAATGGTTTGTCTTCATTACGGAGTCGCTACCCTTTCTGGCAACCTAAGTTCATCGAGCTACCGAGTACTGCTCCCTTGGATAGTGTGCCGCTGAGCTTAGACTTTGAGTATTACTCAGACACTTTGCTGGTCTTTCCGATTGACGAGTCTTTTGAGGAGCCAGGGCGTGTGTTTGAGCCAGTGAATAGCTCTGATAGCTACGCGACGCTAAATAGAACGGATGAAGACGCTTTTCATAAAACTCGGAGTGCCAAAATCAACTTAACTGCTGAGCAAAATCTTTTCGAAATGATCTCCACCGATCTTTTTGATTTGCCGCAAACGGGTAACAATGACATCTATATAGAGATCTCTTATAAAAACAATATTGCCTTTACTGCCGGTCTTTATTACGTCACCGCAGGCTTAGATGCGGGCGAATTACCGATAGAACTCTTCTATAATTCTAACATGGAGTGGAACACGGTTTACCTTCATGTCAATGACGCGGTGAGAGAAGCTCCCCGTAATGCGTTATTCCGCATGTATGTTCGCGCGAATAGTGGTTCAGAATCAGGAGTTATTTATCTTGACAACATCCGACTCGTACACTTTCGCTAATGAACCGTCGTCGCCGACAATCTTTTTATTACCTACTAGCAGATTTTTTAGCCACCTACATCGTGTGGCTGGGATTTGCGTTTTTTCGTAGGGAGACACTGGAAGGCTACGGATACCTTGATGCTCAACAGTTTATCAATGCGGCAGTAGTAAGTACTGGTTGGTTGATTTTATATGCGATTGCAGGTCTCTATGCCAAACCTTTTAGAAGATCACGCCTGTTTGAGCTTACCCAGGTCTTCAAATTCACCTTAATAGGGGTGTTAACGCTATTCTTCGCGATTTTCTTAGATGATCCTATTCCACCAGAAAATCCTTCCCAACAACGCATCCTGTTGACCATATATCTAGCCTCACAGTTTGGTGGGGTGAGCTTACTTCGCTTTATCCTGACTACTCGTACCAATATGCGAATCAGGAGAGGTAAGCTGGGATTCCCAACCCTTCTAGTTGGATGTCAAGAGCAAGCTTTTAAAATCTACTCTGAACTAGAGAAGATGCGCAAACCCTTAGGCTACGAGTTCAAAGGATACGTTAGCTTGGAGGGCAAAAACGACACTCAACTAAAAGGAGTACTTAAAAACTTCGGCCATCTTGATCGATTAGAATACGTGATCAATAGTCGAAAGATAGAAGAGGTGATCATTGCCCTTGAAAAGGATGAGGCTGATCAAATTGGACATGTAATAGGGATTTGTGAAAGCACCGCCGCTAATATTAAGGTAGTCCCTGGCGTATATGACTACATTATTGGTAGTGCCAAGGTTTCCCACATCCTGGGGGCGCCACTTATCGAAATTTTTCCTCAAATCATGCGCTCCTGGGAGCGTGCTGGTAAGCGGCTTTTTGATGTTTTGGCCTCTATAGCGGCCTTAATCATACTTTGCCCTGTCTATTTGGCTGTGGGAATATGGGTGAAACTCAATTCAGAGGGGCCAGTATTTTTTAAACAAGAGCGTATTGGTCGCCACGCTAAGCCCTTCTTTATCTATAAATTTCGCTCTATGCGGATAGATGCCGAAAAGCTAGGGCCGGCTCTCTCGAGCGATCATGACCCACGCATTACCAGTGCGGGACGCTTTCTTCGAAAAACGCGTCTAGACGAAATTCCTCAATTTTGGAACGTGCTTAAAGGCGATATGAGTATCGTTGGGCCGCGCCCAGAACGTCAGTTTTATATTGATCAAATTGTTAAGCTTGCGCCTCATTACCGACATCTTCATAAGGTAAGACCTGGAATCACTTCATGGGGACAAGTCAAATATGGTTATGCTTCCAGTATTGAAGAAATGGTGCAGCGGCTTCGT
>CAZHOC010000225.1:0-7355 GCA_964534295.1 uncultured Bacteroidia bacterium
GTTGTGGAAGATGGTACTTGCCCCAAATCTAACGGTGTGCTTGTTATTTGGTAGCCAGGTGAACTCTGTGCTCACACTGCCATCCGTAATCTTCGAACCTAATTCGAAAGAAAAGATGTCAAATCTATTGCTGATGACATACTCATAATCTGAGAAGCTAGCCGAAGTATTGAGAAACAGTTTCGGATTGAAGAGGTGATTCCAACGCAAAGTGGCATTAGAGTTACCCCAGCGAAAGTCAAAATTGAAGTTGTCATCCGCAAAGCCAAAGACATCCCGACCGATATAACCACTCAAGAAGAGTTGATCCTTCTCGCCTAGATTGTAGTTGGCTTTGGCGTTAAAGTCATAAAAGAAATAATCTGGAATCTGATTCCAGTTAGGATTGTCTTCTTGTACGTCATTGAGGAGTCTAGTGAAGACGTCCACATAAGTACGACGTCCCGCTACCATAAATGATCCCTTATCCTTTACTATTGGACCTTCTAGGGTCAAACGAGAAGAAATCAGTCCAACACCGCCGCTACCTGAAAATTTCTTGCGGTTACCTTCGTTCATCCTTACGTCGATTACCGAAGAAAGACGTCCTCCATATTGTCCCGGAAACCCTCCTTTGTAAAGCTTAACATCTTTAACCGCATCCGGGTTGAAAGTGCTAAAGAAACCGAAAAGGTGAGAAGGATTGTACAAGGTAGTTCCATCTAGCAGGACGAGGTTTTGATCTGTCCCTCCTCCGCGAACGAAAATCCCAGAAGTACCTTCGCTACCAGAACTGATACCTGGCTTTAGCTGCAGGGTCTTGATGATATCTACCTCGCCAAACAAGGCAGGTATTTTCTTCGCCTCCAATACACTAATTCGCTCAATACTCATCTCTGTAGACTTGATTTGCTCAGAGTAGGAGTTGGCTACGATTTCTACCTCTTCCAGACTTGCCGTAAAAAGATCCACATCGATCTTGAGGTCCTCGCTCAACAGCACGCGTCTATTGACCCGATCATAACCGGCATAGGCGTAAGTTATGGTGATGCTATCTGTGCTTGCAGGTAAAGTAAGTGAGTAGAAACCATATTCATTGGTATAGGTCCCTTTTTTGAGTTCTGGAGCCGCAACCGTGGCTGCGATCAGGGTTTCACCAGATTCTCCTACCCGGACGTAGCCGCTAATCGTATATGATTGGGCCCAGAGACTTGAACTAAAAAGAGAAAGGAGAAGGAAAAAGAGTAAACGAGTTAAATGCATGGGGCATATTTGTTAGAGCAAAAATAGAGATAGAATCCCAATGCGAGTAGTGTATTTGACAATAAGTCAAACGTCAGAATAGAAACTTTGTTAGCAGAAAATCTACGTACTGCCTGATCGCCTAGGCAAATGCCTGTTTTCTCTTTACAAGGGAGATTGCTCTTGGGCCATTAGGCCCAGAATTTGCCGATTTGCAAAACATTTCCTAAAATGAATTCCCTTCTTTTAATAGGCAATAATTTTTGCCAATGTTACCTTTTGAAGGGGCAAATACACTAAGTAAAAAACGTAATCACATAAATCGAAATCAACTATGGAAAATGAAGCCGCACTCGGAATTTTTCTTGTCCTCTATGTAGGATTTGTTCTGGCCATTGCAGGCCTTATGATTTATTCTCTTTGGCGCGTTTTTGAAAAGGCCGGAGAGGAAGGCTGGAAAGCCATCATTCCTATTTATAATACCTGGACGCTTTACGAAATCTCCGGTAAGCCCGGTTGGTGGGCCCTCGTTGGCTTGGCTGCTATTATTCCTATTTTAGGATTACTCGCTATTCCAGCTGTTTTAGTTTTACACATCCTCGCGATGATTGAGCTCGCCAAACGCTTCAAAACGGGCGACGGCTTTGTCGTAGGTTTGATCCTATTGCCAGTGGTGTTTTACCCAATCTTGGCTTTTGGAGACTATCAGTACCACGGTGGAAATGGTGAAACTCTAGAAGATAAAATCGACAATATCGGAGACGAAAACTCAGGCGGAGGCGATAATGTTGAAGAAATCAATGTAAAAGACTGGTAGAGATATAATCTATCCTTTTAAAAGAGGCTGAATCTTTAGGCACTTATTGCTTGCCTTGAGATTCAGCCTTATTTGTTGGTCTACTGCTTCGCAGAACGTTTATCCCTGAAGTTGCTTCAGTCAGCTCAGCATGACAAACAGAGGATTCGGGATGCTATTTGACTACCCAAATGTCTTCCCGAGCGACAGTCGAGGGATCTTTATACTTACTTACTCCTTCGGAGAACGTGTAAGCCAATAAGCCCAAGCAATAAACAGAAACTGTACTGGTATGCGGATGATCGCGGCTTGCTTGCTTCCCAGAGCAGGTTGCTCCTTAAAGAGATCCCAAATATGCAGCGGAAAAAAGATGAGCATTAAAATCACCACACCCCAGGCTGCCCTTACTCGCCACTTTGGTAAAATCAAACCCACACCCAAAAGGATTTCTGCTGCCCCCGCAGCATAATTTGCTAAGAGCTTCGGAAAAAATTCTGGCATCAGAGCATCATAAAAAGCTGGATTTACAAAGTGATAGATCCCACTAGAGATCATCAAGAAGACCATTAGGCCCAGGGCGATTAGTTTGACGATTTTCATACCCTAAGCTAAGAAAAGTATTCCTTAATGTGGGAAGGCTTGAACGTCTGAGGGAATCTCAAACATTCAAGCCTTCAATAAGTCTGCGGTTTTTAGTCCTTAGTAAGGTCCTAACTGATCAAGTCCATCGACATCAACCTCAGCATCTAAATTCTCTAGCTCATCGAGAGGAATTTTTCCTCTGAGACTCATCACAGTGTAGCCAGATTCAGATTTGAGGACCATGACGAGCTCATCTATGATACCGCCTTGCTCGTCCATAAAAAACTGTATGCTACCTGAGCCGCTATTTTCGATATCGAGCTCTTCAAAACGACCGTTTTCCAATCTAGCGACAAAACGATCAATCGCTCTATTGTCGATCGGTCCCTCCCCATAGGGCGCATTTATGAGTTTGAGAGACTTAAGTTTGATTTGGCTGTTGCCCTCTCCTTTGCTCATCATAGCCAATAGGCTACCCCCAACATTGATGCTGTTGTAGGCTTCAATACCTTCATAGCGATCAAAAAAATTGGTAACGGCTGGAGATTGAGCTTGCAGGACGAAGGGTACAAATAGCAGGGCGCAGCATACCCAAAAGTTGGTTTTCATCGTGAATGGATTAATGGTTTTCTATACTATGTATGGCACGTTCGGCTGTCGAGACCGAACATGAGCTAGAGGTGATAAGTCCTCCAATGGTTGCATGCATGGAAAAATTTATTGGATCCGAGCGATTCCCTGTTGTGCTCTATGGTGATTAGGATTGATTTGTAAGGCCTTACGATAGGCCGTCAAGGCACTGCTGAGGTCTCCTGCGTTTTCAAAAGAACCGCCTAAGTTTACATAATGGTCAGGATTGTTGGGCTCTGCTTCGATTGCCTGCTGGAAATATTTTTGGGCTTGAACGTAATCTCCTCCTTGAAAATAGATCACCCCAAGATTATTGGCCGATGGTCCCAGCTGCTTTTTTAAGGCGATGGCTTGATTAAAGGCATTTGTCGCTAGGTTTACTTCTCCCATTGCTTGATAGCAAACCCCCAGATTGTACCAAGTAGTTCCTTCTCCATTGTAGATGGCCAAGGAGCTTTCATAGGACACAATTGCTTGTTGGAAAAAACTTTGGCGCTGTTGGTTTTGAGGCGGCGTTTGTTCCCCGCGCACCCTTAGTACCTCGGCTAAATTGAGGTGGGTTCGAAAACTGTTAGGGGATACTTCTGCAGCATAGCTAAAGAGGGTCTGATTGTTTTCCCAAACGGGTATTTGTTGGATGGTTTTAACCATACCCAAGACACAAATGAGGCCTAAAAAGGAGTAGAGCGCTATGGGTTTAGCCTGCGGCCGAACGCTCGTCCAAAGGGCGTAAAGCCCCAAGACCAGGGCAAAGCAAAAGCCCAAGGAAGGCGTAAAGAGAAAGCGTTCGGCAAGGGCGGAAACATTGCGAAACATCAAAGGCGTCAGCGCTGCCGTACTAAGCGTCAGCAGGAAGAAGGCTAAACCAAATCCAATCTTATTACGCTTGATAATCAGCCAGATACTGCCCAATCCGATCGCGATATAAGCCGAGAGCGATAGGTATACTTGGGGATCGCCCCAAGTCGTAATAGGCACTTGAGCATAAGAATAATCTGGCCGCAAAGGGTGGGGGAAAAACAACAAACTGAGGTATTTACCAATGACGCTAATCATCGTGGCTAAGCGTTCACCGAAGGTGTCCCCTGCCATAATAAAGTTGTTGATAAAATTATCGCTTACCCCTGCTCCCTTTGGGATAGGATCAAAAATGAAGAGTCGGAGGTAATAGAAAAAGAGTCCTATTGCCAGAAAAACAAGGCTTTGCCATAAAATCGCCTTCCAGTCGCGCTCAGTAAAAAGCCACAATACTAAGGGGAAAACCAAAACCCAAGGAAAGGTACTTTCCTTAGAAAGCAAGGATAGGGCATAGCTAAGTCCGGCGGCGACAATCCAAATCCATTGCTTAGCTCCCTGAGCCTTTAACAATAGCCAAACGCTACCTAGACCAAAGAGCAAAGCGAGAATTTCTTCTCTACTTTTGACATTGGCTACGACCTCGGTATGTACCGGATGAACAACAAATAAGAGGCAGATAAAAAAACTGACCAACCAAGGTAGCTTGGGGAGCAATTGTCGCAAAGTAGCAAAGAGAACAAAGGCACAGAGCCCATAAAGCAAAAGGTTGACTTTATGACTCAAAGCCGGATCAAAAGCTTTGTTAGGACTTTTTTCAAGCGCAAAACTGAGGAGCGTAATCGGGCGATAGGTACCATAGTTGTCTCCACTAAAGCCATATACACTGCCCTTGCCAAAGATATCGCCAACGCGCCCTAAGCCTTCACTGGTGACTTGATTGCGCTGGGTGTAGACATCGTCATCAAAAGCATAGTCGAAATTACTACTAGGAGAATAAAGTAGTCCCGCAACAAGGGCCAAGATACCTGCAATCAGCAGCATCTGTTTCATATCAAGCGTCTCTGCAGTTTTTTGCAAGAGAGGAGTAGGGGAGGGAGTGGCTTTTTTGCGGGCCATGAGCAGTAGTATTTAGGGTAAAACTATGCTTTGCGTATAGTTTTTCCTATTCGAGACGACTCTAAGCAGGTAATGACCACTTGCAAAACCAGCCAAGGCGATATGTTGTTCTCCCTCTTGAGCCTTCTCTCTACGGATGATTTGACCTTGTAAAGTGAGGATTTGAATCTCATAATCAGCGCCTAAAGGTACATCAATGTAGAGGTGCTTTTGCTCTTGTCTGATCTTGAAGGGAAAGCTGAGATCTGCTTCTAAATTGGTGGTGGGATTGTTACTTGTCAATAAAAGGGTCTGGGCACTGACTGTCGGACCATTGGTCATACCTCCCGCTATCAGAAATTGGTCCGGACCCAATTGGGCGACTCCTCTTAGGTCCATGATGGGAGGAATGCTATCGCTGAGTTGGAATAAGCTTTGAGAAGCCACAAAGTAATTAACCATCCAATCGTAAGGCACTACTGGACCTGAACCGTTATAAGCAAAGCCATTGTAATTATAAGAAACCCCAGAGCCTCCGGCCCAGATGACATTGCCTTGATGGGCAAAAGCAGCCGTCCGATAGGTCAGAGCCAAAGGATGCTCAAAGCTAGACCAGCTAATCTGTGTGGGTTGTTGAGGATTGATGACCCCGATTCGAAAAACGTTTTCTAAGGGGAAACTAGGACCAATACGAGCCCCTCCAACATAGTAAATGGTATCTCCAATAATCACCCCTGAGCCCCCAAATACTTTGTAATCCCCATTGTCAGGTACTGGAGTCCCAATTGACCATTGATCGAGGGTAGGATCGTAAATCTGAACATCGGGGACATTGGTAGTATTGCTCCAGCCGCTGACCACATAGATGAGACTATCTCGCCAAACAGCTTGGGCTTGGTCGTCAATAGGAATAGGCACGGCTGCGCCGTCGGGCAGGTATTGATTTGTCTCTGGATCATAAATGTGTACTCTGTCAGAGGAACGCTCATTTCCATTGGCAAAGACATGATAGCCTCCTATGATGTAGATTTTGTTGCGAACAGTGGAGGCCGCGGCGGCTATTTTACCTAAGGTATCTGGTAAGGGGGCGATTGCTTCCCAGTTGTCGGTTCCTAGGCGGTAGCGCCAGGCCTTTAGATGGATGCCCGTGAAATTGCGATTGGTGTCTATACCCGCGAAACTGTAAGCATAAGCTTCTCCATTTACCGTCGCTCCAGCGACTGCATTGTTGGCTACCGCTTCGGGCATATCGGCTTTGAGTTGGATATCCCAACTAAAGGGTTGAGCCTGAAGAGAAAGTAAAAGGCAGCTGGAAAAAAGCAGAAATGAGATCAAGACACGCATGAACAGAAAACTTAAAAATTAAATTGAGTTGAGCAGCTTTATATAGTGGTCGCTAGGCTGAAAAATCCCCCCGCCTTGGGCAAAAAAGTCCTCTTTCGTTTCGAAAACTCCCAATTTTGCCCGCACCCAAGGAGATTGAGGTAGTGGATGATAGCTCATCATTCGATCCCAATCCAGATAGTTTTGCCAGCCATTATTTTCTAATAATCCGAAGTTGAGACCGGGTAGGGGTGCGAGTCGTGCCGCAAAATTTTTGTTCCATTCTACTAGGATGGGATTGACCGTTAAGTCGGCACAAAAGCAAGGGATAGATTGCTCATGCGCTAGTTGGGCGATTTTGAGACTCATGCTCATGGTCTTGGCTACGGGTTTCAAAGCTAGACAATTGTAGCCCTGATCGATACGCCTCTGGGCGTCGTGATCGGTATGCGCACTTTCATCAGCGGCCAAGCGAGGTCCTCTTGCCGTGAGCGTTTCTACAGATTGAGAGAAGCGTTCCCCGAAGGGCTCCTCCAAAACCACAATCTGCTCCAAAGCACCTATCTCCTCTGCATAATCCAAAAAACGATGCATCTGCTCAATAGATTCGTAACGCCCATTGGCATCAAAGTAGTAAGGGATTTTTCCATCTGCTGTATGGGCGGTCCTACGTGAGCCTATGGTTTGATGAATGCGCTGCAGAAAAGCTTTGTCCTTATCAAGCATTTCTGCGGGAGAACCGGGCGCGCCAATCTTGATTTTGAGGATAAAGTAGTCTTCCTCTAATAGGTGCTCGATGGATTCAGGGGAAGTGCCGTAGCTGAGGGCGGGAATGCTGGCTACCTTCTGATGTCGCTGCGCAAGAGAAGCCCGATAAGCAGGAGGGATTAGTTGATCGAAACTCGAGAGT
>CAZHOC010000226.1:0-5643 GCA_964534295.1 uncultured Bacteroidia bacterium
TGACCCGCTTTACGACTTGTAATGAGAGCTTCCTCTCCGACGGATTGATAGCTAGGGGCAAAACCCGCCCAATATTGATCACTAGAACTCGCTTGTTTGTTTTCCAACAATGTCCAGGCAGCATAGGCATAGCGAATATTAGCCCCTGCAAATAGATATGGAATTTCGCGATAATCGTTCGGCGAAGCCGGCTCCCGCACCAACAGCTCAAAGGGTAATTGGGTCAAAGGTCCGTCGGGAATAATTAATAGACTTTGACTACTATCTACTTCAGTATTGAAAGGGAATAGTTGTTGGAATAATTGATGGCCAAGCGCCGCCAAAGATTGAGGACTACTGAGTGCAGGATTTTGCAATTGGTTTTGCCAATCCGTGAGAGTCTCGCTAAAATCCTCTTGTAACTCAATGCGATGGATGTGAAAATCACTTGGCTGAATTTGCAATAGGTATAAGACAGTATCAGTATAAAAGTATTCTAGTAATTGTTCCTTGCTCGAAAGCTGTGCTTGGATCTGATCGAGAGGTGGAACTTCCCGTTGATATTTGAGATTGTAATAGTCTGGATATGTTTGAGAAATCACATTTTGGATAGAGTCTTGACTAAGCTGCAAGCGAACCAATTCATTTTGCAGGCGGGCCAAATCCGGGTGATGCTCATCTCTTTGCCAAAGGCTAAACCAATCATTTCGCGCGAGGCGGATACTACTCTCAATACGATTTTGATCTTTGACGATATGCTCGGGTAGGGCAGTGGGATTTAGAATTTGGTCCTTTTGTAGCGATTCCCAGAGGAGATTGGCTCTGCTCCGCTCGGCAATCTCATGGCTCAAAGCCCGCCATTTTGGATTGTTACTGGCCTCGCTAAGCTGGTAGGCATTGGCCATGGCAAGCTCATAGACTCGAAAGCGAAAGTTGGTAAGCTGGGTTCGATCTTCGGGCTCTTGTAAAGCGGAACGGCTATAAGTAATCCATTCCATACTAATATTAAGTGACTCCGCAGCTTTTATCAAAAGAGATGTATCTGCCTTAGCTAAGCCTTCCCGGTGAAAGCAAAGGGCTTGATTGTAAAAGATGGTGATTAAGCGCCCCGGACTTTGCATAAGCGTTCCCCGAGAGGGGCGATAATCCTGCACAGCTTTATCATTATCTGGAAAAATATTGTCAATGCTTCGGGCAAAATATTCATGCGCTTCCTGCCATTGCTTTTGCTCTAGTTTGATTTGACCCAGCATATTGTAGATGGCGGCCAAACGGTTACTTTTATGGGCTTGTAGTTGTAAATAACGGACTTCTGCTTTGGTAGCAGCACGCTCTGCCTGAGCAAATTCTTTTTTTGCTATCGCCAACTCTGCCTCCATGATATGCAAGCGGGTCAGGTGATGATCTTCTGCTTTGAGATTGCGAATGGCAAAGGCTTGTGCGCGCGACAAATACTGCTGGGCCTCTTGGTATTCTTTTTTGTGAATGGCCAGGCGCGTTTGGTGGAGGTAAAGGCTAAAAGTCGCACTTCTTTCAAGGAGTTTGTTTTCGGAAAGTATTTGGTAGGCTTTATTATAGGAAGTTTCCGATTCCTCATACTGCCCTAATTTATCGTAAGCAACTCCTTGCCAGGTATAGGCATTGGAAAGAAAGGAAACGGGGTAACGCTTTTCCTGCTTCAAAATATCTATCCCTAGCTGCGCATAGCGGATCGCCTTTTCGGGTTGCTGATGGTTGAGAAATAAGGGGCCAAGGTTGAGGTAGCTTGCTGCTACGCGCTGATGAGTATTGCCAAAGACTTCGCGACGAATGCTGAGGCTTTGCAAATAATCCTGAAAAGCGAGGTTATATTGGCCTGCTAGATTGTAAGTGTTAGCGCGGACTTCGTACAACTCTCCCGTTTCTACGGCCTTCGGGCCTAAGCGCTGCTCAGCGAGAGGAATGAGGCTATCCAGTTTTTCAATCGCCTCAAATGGCTTGTAATCAATATCTCGCAGGAAGCGTGCGTACTGTTTCTCGACTTTGAAGTAGTGCAGCCAATACTGATTGGGTAAAGCAATGGCGTGGACTCGATCAAAATAGATGCGAGCACTATCAAATCTTTGTATACGTTTGAGGGCGACTCCCTCCTTATACCATTGGACCATTTGCAGTGAATCGCTCGGCACTTGGGCCTCAAGATTGAGCGTTCTGCAAAGCAAGAGCAAGCAAGCAATTCCCCAATAGCACTTCATAGGTATGGGGAATTTACAGAAAATTGTGCTGACGGTCCGGCACAATGTGTAGGTACGGCATGCATGCCGTACCTACTGGAAGATTATTGTTTGTAGACTTTTTCGCTTAAAACTACCTCTGTTCCCTCTAACCAAACCGATAATACATAGATTCCGCTGGCCAGTTGACTGAGGTCAATTTCTGCATTTAGTTGATGCTGAGTTTGATTCACCCTGCGGGGAACGCTCAGTCTGCGACCTAAAAGGTCCGTAAGAATGATCGTAGCCTTTTGCTCCATTTCGGCATTGATACGCAGTTCTAGTTTGTCTTTGGTAGGATTGGGAAAAACGCTCATCTCCCAATTTGCTTGTGGGTCCCGCTTCAGACTCACGATGGGCGAATAAGTCAGGCTACCATCTAGATCCACTGCCTTTAGGCGGTAGTAAGTGCGTCCAAAGAGTGGTTCAAGATCAAGGTCTTCATATTCTTGGAGGCTTTGGGGATCACCTTCGGCTGCTCGCCGAACGATGGGACTAAACAACTTAGCATCGGTACTCCTCTCCACTTCATAGTAGTTAAGATTGTCTTCGCTAGCTGTAACCCAATAAAGTGCTACCTGCTCTCCTTTCCACCAGGCTTCGAAATTGAGGATCTCTACCGGGAGATTAGGGTTCACCGAAGGGGGAATACCCACAAAACGGAATTGATCGTAGCCATCATCGCTCCCTCCTGAAAAAATAGAATTGTGAGATGAGCGTTCCACGAAGTGGTGATCAAAACCATCTCCCTCACCACCTGCGTAGATAGGATTGTTGCCCTTTGTGCTCAAGCGTACATTATGATAGCCGTCATCTATACCTCCATTGAAGATGCTATTGTTGTCAGGCCGGCTCATTCGCCGAACGCTATATCCATCCCCACTGCCCCCAAAGTGGATCCCCGAATTGGAAGATACCACAGCTCTGGCTTCGCTATAACCATCCTCATTGGAGCCAGAAAATATAGTGTTTTGAGCGGCAGTCTCCGTTCGCGTTTCTGTGGCACCGTCATCATTACCTCCTTGAAATATGGGATTATTTTGGGCCCATAAAAACAAGGGGCTCATCAGTAATAAGCTGATCCATGTTTTCATCATTGCTCAGATTAGTTAGCCGAACGGACTACAGGGATACCATGCTAATGTTGACGTGTGTCGTTATTATAATTAGCGCCATAGCGAGTACTGATTTCACTATTGCGAAATCCTACTCCAATCCCGCTGACAAAGGCCCAATCTTGCAGCAAAGAAAAACTGGCCGCTCCGCTACTTTGGAGACCACCGTCGCCGTGGCGACCATCAAAATCTCGGGTATTGCCATTGCCTACTGATATTACCAGCTCATAGCAGTTGCCAGACATCTCCATGATGCCCCAGTAGGTAGCGCCGGTCTCCTGGCGAGTTTTGTTTTCGGCACTCGCGGCAAAAATGCCACAACGTACAGGTTCGGGACTGCCGCTATATTGTGAAGTGGTATTGGCATTACCCGTATTGGTTCCAAGCCCAGAGGTGATCATCTCATCTGCTCCACTACCATCATAGGTGTAATATCCATCTGGAATGTACCAAGAAGCATTGCCCCAGGCGAATTCACCATTAACAGCATCGCGTGGCCCACGACAGGCTTTTTCATACTCTAGTTCACTCATAGGCCGTAGGCCCGACCAGTCTAAATAAGCGGAGATATCTGCCCAGCTAATGTAATGCATGGGGCGATGTGGATAGTCAGCCTCAGCATAGTAATTACCGTCGCGAATGGGGAAGACGTTGGTCGCATTGACATAAAAAGGACCTGAACGAGGGCTACGTTGATCTGCCGTGATCTGGGTCAAAAAAGCCGCGTATTGCTCTTGACTAGTCTCATATTTCATACAGTAAAAAGCATCAAAACCCTTGGGATAGCCTGCTGGTAGGGTACGAGTAGTGCTGTAATCAAAATCATCAGCAGTGAGCATATTGATGGCATCATTATTACTGAGGTTATTTATATTTGTGCCACCCAAAGTGAGTGCATTTTCAGAAGTAATTAGAAACGGTTGACCAGAATTGCCCGCCTCGAATTGGCCAAAGTCTCCTTCCCCGTCTCCTACATAAAAGGCTCCTTGAGGTACATAAACCATCTCGATGGCGTGGACCGAAATTTCGATTATATCGTCGTCTCCGATACCATCATCCCCATAATCCCAGCGAATTTGCACGCTCGGGAAACTGATGTTGCCTATCCCGTCCGTGGCCCGATAAATCATGACACCCACTCCATCTGCCGTATTGTAGGTATTGTTCATGGTGCGGATGACTGCATTACCTGGTACGTTATGCCCGTCACTAGTACCGTTGACATAGTGAAGGTCAGCGTGTTGCCAGTTTTGTTGGTCCTTGATGGTGTATTTGACAAAGACCCAGGCGGCATCCCAATTACTTTCAAAAGTGGAGGTACGCCAAGAGTTGTCCCAAGAAAGGTCGAACTGTATCATGTAAAAGTCTTGAGCGGTGTTTTGCGATGCAAGACTCACATTTTCAATTTGAATATTATTCCCTCTTAGGGAAGGTAAACAAGCAAGTAAAGCGACAAATAAGTAGAGCGTCTTGTACATAATCGTAGTTTTTTAGAGTTGACGAATATCTTTTGCCCCTTTAGTCGCAGGCTTATTAGCTTGAATCAACACTTGGTGGGATTTTTTTTGTGGGCTCACTATATTGGAGCATCATGACTGACGAGGAAATCATACAAGGGATCCGTGCCGGAGGAAGGGAGCAAGAACGCTGTGTCAATCACTTGTTCACCGCTCATAAGGGATTAGTAGGACACGGGATGGGCAAATATGGCTTGGGCGAAGATGCTGCCATCGATGCCTTCTCCGATGCCGTATTAGGGCTGCGAAAACAAATTTTAGCCGATAAGTTTAGAGGGGAGAGTAAGCTGTCTACCTATCTTTTTACCATTTTTTCTCGCCGATGTGTTGATCAGACTCGCAAAAAGACGACTCATGGATTGACGACCACTTCTGAATATCCAGAAGTAGCAGACCAGGAGCCTGGGATAGAACGCAAAATGTTTACCCAAGAAGCTTTTGATCGCCTGATGGGTTTTATGAATCAATTAGGGGAAGTATGTCGAGAGATCTTGATGTACCGCTACTATTGGGGATATGAAGACATGGCGGAGATCGCCGAATTGGTTGGCGCCAAAAACGCCAATACCGCTGGGAGCCTAAGGCACCGTTGTATGAAGCAATTGATGAAAATCGTCGGACAGTCGTAAACTTATGGAAATACCTGATACTCATATAGACCTAATCGAACGCTATCTAAGCCAAAAAATGTCTGAGCAAGAAAGGGCAGACTTTGAAGCTAGGGTAGCACAAGAAGAGGATTTGGCTAAGAACCTTGCGGATTTTAGAGAGGCTAGGGAG
>CAZHOC010000226.1:5659-7324 GCA_964534295.1 uncultured Bacteroidia bacterium
CCGAGGAACGCATAAAATCACAGTTTCGCGAGCGATACCTAGCCGAGAAAGCCTCAGAGGCAGTAGTGAAGCCCTTAGGCGGTAGACGCTGGTTATATGCCGTCGCCGCGGCCATAGTATTATTGGTGGCAGTGCTAATTGGCAATCGACTTGTCAATCCAAGTCTCAGCCCTGATCAATTGTACGCCCAAAACTATCAGATGCCTCCGCTCAATGTGCGAGGAGATGCAGAAGATGCCTTGGAAGCCATCAGTCTCAAAATGGATCAGGGTGAGTTTGAAACAGCCGTCAGTGATTTGCAGACTCTACTTGGAGATAGCACTTTTCAGAGACGTCCAGCGGCATGGCTGCGTATGGGACTTAGTTATATGGAACTAGAGCAATGGCCGCTAGCAGCAGATGCTTTCGAGCAAATTGATCCTACTAGTCCGCTTGTTCATCAGGGTAGATGGTTTTCTGCTTTGACGGCTCTAAAGCGCAATCAAATAGATACTGCTAAATCCTACTTACAACAAATTTTGGACGAGAGCCGTGATGTTGCGCTCAAATCTAAGGCCAGCGAACTATTAGATCAGTTGTAGATGAAGTGGAAAATGCTAGATATAGAGGGGAATTATGCCTTGCAGTTTGATGCTGATTCACAATTTATCCTTCAAATCAAGGCCCCTCACAAACCACTCCTCAAATATCTAATGTTGCTGCTTTGCTTGCTAGCAGTAGGGCTTTGTGCTATCAGCGTACGGATGATCAGCGAATATTGGTATGCCGCTCTGACCTTAGGATTTTTTGCCTATCTGGCCTGGCATTATCTGAGAGCTTTCTTTTGGCTCCACAATGGTAGAGAAATATTGGGCTTTGACAAGGCCCTTGGCCGGGTGATCTTCTTTCGCATGCGCAACGATTCTAGCTTCCACAACCAAAACTTTGCTTATTCTAATCTGCAGTATTGGGGCTTTCTTGCGGATCGGCCTTCCAGGCGAACGATTGGTTCCATGCCTTTTGGCTTTGGCGAGGCATTGGGCTACCAAGGCGGTCCCTTATGCTTTTGCGACGAGTTTTATTGCGTAGAATTTGGCGCCGCTCTCACGGCGGAGGAAGCAGAAATGATCGGAAATCTGATACAAGATTTTAGAGACCCGCGTTGGACGAGGCCAGAGGAGTGGATTATTGAATGGGAGGAGGAGTAGACTTACTCAATCTTTCGCTGGCAAATTACTTTCGTCTATCCGTTGGATAAACTGGTCCCAGCTAAAGCCAAAAATACCAAAGAGGATCGTGGCTAAGATGCCTAGAAACTCTTCTAGAACTACACGTGCAAATCCCTTGGTCTCCGTTTTGGGTTCGTTTCTGTAGAAAAAATAGCCCAAAGCGACTCCAACTATAATGATTAGGACCAATACCAACATTAAGTTTTCCATACCATTAATATAAGATTTTGCCCCTTGCGGTCCTAACTTTTGTTTTTCCTACTGCTTCGCAGAACGCTTGTCTTAAAGATCCCGCATCGCATTGCATTTGTGCGGGATGACGTATTGTTACCCTCTATGTCATGCTGGAATGTGAGGTACGAGTATATTGAAAATTTCTCTCCAGTCAATCCTTTGTCCCCTCTTCGAAGAGGGGAAAGCGAATAAAATGAGCAGGGGAGATGTTCAACCTAATCCC
>CAZHOC010000227.1:0-7293 GCA_964534295.1 uncultured Bacteroidia bacterium
CTGCGCCTTGCTTTTTCGCTAACAAGGCTGCTCCTACGCCGCTTTCTCCGGCTCCGAGGATGGCAATTTTTTGTTTCATATTTTTTAGCGCAGCTTCAGCGTGGCAAAGGCTACTGCTACGAGTAGAATTGCGACAATGAAAAAGCGCATGACAATTTTGGCTTCAGGTATTCCTTTCTTTTCATAGTGGTGATGCAGGGGCGACATTAAGAATATGCGCTTGCCTTCGCCAGTTTTCCGTTTGGTGTACTTGAAGTAGGAAACCTGAATCATTACAGAAAGCGTCTCTGCTAAGAAGATTCCGCAAAAAATCGGGATCAAAAGTTCCTTCTTGACCATCAAGGCCAAGATCCCAACCGCCCCTCCCAAGGCAAGACTGCCGGTATCGCCCATAAACACTTGGGCAGGAAAGGAGTTGTACCAAAGGAAGCCCAAACATCCACCTACCATCGAAGCGATGAAAATCAATAGTTCAGATGAGAGGGGGATATAGGTAATATTGAGGTAGCTCGAGAAAATCGCATTGCCTGATACATAGGCAAAAACGCCCAACCCAGCCCCTACAATCGCGGTAGTTCCCGCTGCTAATCCGTCAATACCATCTGTAAGGTTGACTGCGTTAGAGACTGCGGTAATAATAAAAATCACTACCAGCAGGTAAATGAGTCTGCCTAGCCACCGTTCTCCTTCTTCTCCAATCCAATCACTGATAAACAACACCTTAGAGTAGTCGAAAACATACTCTTTGAAGAAGGGGAAGTCGGTAGTATAGATGAAAGCGGGATCACGAAGACCGAAAATAGCGCTCGCAGTCTTCTGCCTTAACTCTGCCGGAATTTCAATGGTAACTTGCTCTACTGTCTCACCTTTTTCACGCTCCAGCAAATAAGACTTGATTTCTTTATACTGCTCAGAATCCGGAAATTCTGAGATTGCTTTGCCGTTGATTTGGATTAATCGATCGCCTGCGATAAAACCCATTCTCTGTACCAGCTTATCAGTTTGGCTATTGTTATAGCGGATTACATTAAGCTGAGTGATATGAGATCTGCTACCGCCAAAATCGGGGTGAAACAACATCACAAGTCCTACAATTAGACCTAAACCAACCTGACCGACAACTTTAAATTTACCTTTGAGGCCCTTTTTGTCTTTTTTAAATACTTTGATGTAGTCGTCTACAAAACCAATAGTTCCCATCCACATCGTGCCCAACAAAATCAGCCATACATAACCATTCATAATGTCCCCCCAAAGAAGGGTAGGAATAATAGTCGCGGCAATGATGATCACTCCTCCCATCGTCGGAGTACCTGCTTTTGCGGCATGATCGGGCCCAAACTTGGTGTCGCGAACGACTTCGCCAATCAAATTTTTTCTCAGTATGTCAATGATCTTCTTGCCAATCAGCAAGGAGATGATCAAGGAAAAGATTATCGCAAGGATGGATCGAAACGAAATGAATTGAAACACCCCAAATCCAGGGATTTCATACAGTTTATCGAGCCATTCAAAAAAATAGTAGAGCATCTAAGTCGGTAATTGGAGTGAGTGTGGTGTCTGTTTTGTGCAAAGATCTTGAGTGATTTAACGCCTTTCGGCAAAAGCTTTGATGATTTCTTTCCTATCGTCAAAAGGATGTTTTATCCCCATTATCTCCTGATACGTTTCATGCCCTTTGCCTGCGACTAAAATGATGTCCCTTGGCTGAGCGAGCGAAACGGCAGTCCGTATTGCTTCACGACGATTTTCGATTCGTAATACTTTCCGCCTTTTATCGGCACTAACACCTGCAATCATCTCATCCAAAATCGCGCCGGGTGATTCTGTCCTGGGATTGTCAGACGTCAAAATCACTTGTTGCGAATTAGAAGCAGCAATCTGAGCCATTATCGGTCTTTTGCTCCGATCACGATCTCCCCCTGCTCCCACTACTGTGATCACCTTGCCCCTCGTTTGATTAATATCCTGAATGGTTTCTAGGACATTTTTCAAAGCATCGGGTGTATGTGCATAATCAACGATACCCGTCATATCCAGTTCAGGATCACGCAGAACTTGAAATCTTCCTTCTGCCCCTGCTAGATTGCTCAAAGCGGGCAGAATTTCATCCTTTTCTAGGCCTAATTCCTTTGCGATAGCATAGACCATCAAAAGGTTATAAGCATTGAAACTCCCCACTAGGCGGCACCAAACCTCTTCGCCATCTAGCTCCAATTGAAGTCCCTCAAAGGTGTTTTCAATCAATCGCGCTCGGTACTCAGCCATATGCCTCAATCCAAATCGCTTTTTGGAGGCTGCCGTATTTTGCAGCATCACTTTGCCATTTTTATCATCAGCATTGACCAAAGCTGTAGCATTTGCGGCAAGCTGGTCAAAGAGAATTTTTTTGGCGAGGATATACTCACGAAAGCTACCGTGATAGTCTAGGTGATCATGAGTGATATTGGTAAAGGCCGCTACGCGGAACGCTAGGCTCGTCACCCGGTGTTGTACAAGGGCATGACTACTCACTTCCATGAAGCAATATTCACAACCTGCTTGCACCATCTCTGCCAACATTTTATGGAGAGATTTGGGATCTGGAGTGGTATGAGTGGCGGGAATTTCTTCAGTGCCAATCAGATTCCGAATCGTAGACAGCAAGCCAACTTGATAGCCCAAATCTGTAAACATTTGATACAGCAGGGTTACGGAAGTCGATTTACCGTTGGTACCCGTTACGCCTACCATTTGGATTTTTTTAGCCGGATGCCCGTAAAATGCAGCACTAACTCGTGCCAATTCTCGGCGGCTATTATCTACTTTGAGGTAGGTAACGCTCTCTACTTTTTGCGCGGGTAACTGCTCACAAATAATTGCAGTTGCCCCACTTGCGATCGCCTTGTCAATGAACTTATGCCCGTCTGCCTGTGTACCACTTACCGCAATAAACAAGCTTCCCTCTTCCACTTCTCTAGAGTCGAACGTAAAGTCGACTATCTCTATATCTTTCGATCCTATCGTTTCTAGAATCGGTATCTCTTGGAGTATTTCGCTTAGTTGCACTCTTTGATCAGGTTAGCTGCAAAACAATGTGATCTGTGCGCCTTCACTTAGCCGATAACCCGGCAATAGGGATTGTCGCTTGACCCGGCCAAAGCCTTGTAGGCGAACGCGAACACCCATTTTCTCCATTAGATGTATAGCATCCCGAGCAGACATTCCCTTCAAATTGGGAACACGATCCTCGGTTTCTAATTCTTTCAAATTGACCTGATGGCCACTACTTTCTGCGGCAAGCCACTCTGCATCTGGTATTCCAGAAGCAGTGATCCCTAATTGTGGGTAAACCACTTCTGCGGTTTGAGCGAACACTGCCCCATCAACTGGTTGCTTGCGTGCCTTTGGGTCTTTGGTCGCAGGAGGACGAGCCAAGCCTTGATCCAACTTGTAGATATCATCTGCGATATCTTTAAAAATTGGCGCAGCAACCGTACCACCACCTGATGTACCTCCATTAGGTTCAGAAACCATCACAAAGAGGGTAAATCGAGGATCATCGGCAGGAAAAAATCCGCCAAATGAGGCGCGATACTTGCGGACATAACGACCATTTTCGTTGACACGAACCGTACCCGTCTTTCCTGCCACTGAAAATGGTAAGCCTTTCATTGCTCTATAGGCGGTTCCATAATAGCGGTCCACAACACCTTTCATCAATTCGCGCATTTGAGCTGCGGTCTCCTCGGAGCACATTTCATCATTTAGTACTTCAGGACCAAAGCGTTGCACAACGCGCGCATCATTACGGATCTCATCGACCAACCAGGGGCGCATAAGTTTCCCCCGGTTGGCTAATCCATTGTAGAAAGTGGCCATCTGAAGGGGCGTAACCATTACCGAATAGCCGTAGGCCAGAGAGGGCAGGGTAGCGATGGTCCACTGTGCGGTGTCTTGTGGTTCGATAATTCGAGGAACAGGCACTCCTTTAAACTGCTTAAAAGAGGCAGTCCCAAATCCGAAATTCTTAAGGTGCCAGATATACCTTTCAGGGATATCTACATAGTTGTTATTGGTTGCTAGGGCCATGAAAACGTTCGAAGAACGCGAAAATGCCTGTTCAAAGTCCAAACGACCATAAGCAGCACCATTATCGGTGATCACCTTATCGTCGAAGGTCAATTCTCCATTTCCGGTGTTAAGCGTATCGCACATCCGGATAAGATTGTCTTCTAATAGAGCTGTCGCTGCAGCCGTTTTGAAGGTAGAACCCGGTTCATATTGATAGGCCACAGCATAATTGTAATCCTCAGGATAGTTTGCGATTGCTTTGATCGCCCCTGTCTCCACCTCCATCAAAATGGCCACACCAAACTTGGCGAAGTTGTTTTCCACCCCACGTGCCAAGGCAGTCTCGACTACATCCTGCATATCTACATCAAGCGTAGTTCGAATATCAAAGCCATCTTTTGCTTGCGCCTCGCCATATTGGTCGAGGGGAACATAAGAACGGCCTACTACTCTTTGAGCAAGAATGTAGCTATCGCGCCCACGTAACTCTTGATTGTAAGCTGCTTCAATTCCTCTAATACCAAGGGTATCATCTACCAAGCGACCAAGTGTAATCTTAGCAAGGTCTCCCATTGGATAGAAGCGTTCGTTTTCAAACTTTTCTTCCATCAAACCGCCTTCAAAAGCAGTTAATGACATAATGGGCCACTTTTTTACCATTTCTAGCTCGCGGAAATTGATTTTTTGGCGAGTCAGATATAAGTGTTTGTCTCCACTGGCAATCGCATTTAGTACACGATTGTAATAAAGCATGG
Source organism: uncultured Bacteroidia bacterium (assembly GCA_964534295.1). Lineage (GTDB taxonomy): Bacteria > Bacteroidota > Bacteroidia > J057 > J057 > JBCAWW01. The sequence continues at coordinate 4,809 of CAZHOC010000227.1, forward strand.
TATCCTTCTCCTCCCCTCCGAAATTATTGGCAAGATTAATCGCCAAGGTCATCAAACTGTCGTTGAAGTTGAGAAAAGCACTAGTATCCAAACGAGATGGATCCATCGCAATGCGATAGAAAGGGATACTGGTAGCGAGGATAGTACCATCTTCTGCAAGGATGTTACCACGATCGGCAATCATCTTTTTGAAGAAGATCTTTTTGTCCATCTCACGCTGAACCCAAGAATCCTTTTGCCACTGTAGGCCTACAACGCGCAGCAGGACTGCGACTCCAAAAAGGAGAAACAGCCCAAAAAGGATGTAGATTCTACTCAGTATGTCATTTGATACTTGCTTCATTGTCGTTCATCAATCTGCCGTTGTAATTGTTGGGGATCGATCTCTGGATTAATTTTTTCTATTTCAGCGAGGGTTTTACCACGAACAAGTTTATAGACTGGTTCATTCTGAGGTCGTAGACCAAGAGTATCCACGACAGTTTTGATCTCAGAAAGGCGAGTTCCTGCACTGAGGGTAGACTGCTTAAGCAAGTAGCGGGCCTTGAGGCTTTCTACCTGGGTTTGCAAGGCAGTCTCCATCTTTATCTTTTTCTCGGCTTGGTGAGAATTCCATACATAAGCCAAACCAATTACCGCTAAGAAGAGCACAAAGCGTAAGTAGTCATCCACCAAGCGGAGAGAGAGTCCTTTCTTCTTGGTGCTAGCTTGTTTCCCAACGGGAGATTTGCCTAGACTATTACGAGTAATAATGCGCATAGCAGTGTTAGTGATTCAGTGGTGTATATTCTGCAGCTCTAAGTCTTGCACTTCGAGCCCGAGAGTTTGTTTCAATTTCGTTTTCTGGTGGTTGTATCGCTTTTCGGGTTAAGAGTTTCCAAGGAGTGATGGGATTGCCGTAAAAGTCTTTTTGCAACTTTCCATCTAATCGACCACTCCTGAGAAAATGCTTTACCATTCTATCTTCAAGAGAGTGGTAGGAAATTATCACCAAGCGTCCACCCGGCTTTAGCACCTTTAATGAGGAGAGAAGAAGGTTTTCTAAGGACTCCAACTCTCCATTAACCACGATGCGAAGGGCTTGATATACTTGAGCCAAGTATTTGGCGCGTCGCTTGGGTTGAATGCAGTTTCTGATTGCGTGCTCTAATTGACCGGTCGTTTTGATAGGTGAGCGTTTTCGCGCGTTTGTTAATTCCCGAACTAGCTTAGGTGCATTGGGGATTTCTCCGTAACGACGAAAAAGGAAGATCAAATCTTCCGCTTCCATTTCATTGACCAAGTCAGCAGCGGTTTGGCCTTTGGTGGGATTCATTCTCATATCAAGCGGACCGTCAAAACGAAAGCTGAAACCTCGCTCTGCTGTATCAAATTGATGAGAAGACACACCCAGATCAGCCAATATGCCATCAACTGGTGCTAACTGACGCTCATTGAGCGCCGCTTCAAGGAACTTGAAATCTTGAGGGATGAAGGTTATCTGTTCATCCTCCGGTAGATTTCGTTTTGCATCTGGATCACGATCAAAAGCTATTAATCGACCGCTTTCCAGTTGCGAGCGTATTTCTCTGCTGTGGCCTCCACCGCCAAAGGTTACGTCTACGTATTTACCTTCCGGACGAATGCCCAAGAGTGAAACACTCTCTTGTAGTAAGACTGCTCGATGGTACATTACTCTTCAATGTCCCCCATCACCTTCTCGGCCAATGCTTCGAAGTCTACTTCTGCATTATCAAGCCAGTCTTGATATGTTTGAGTATCCCAGATTTCGATACGATCAATCTGCGATACCAATACGATTTCTTTCTTTAGCTCCGCGAACTCCATCAGGCGCTTTGGTAACAAAAACCTAGCGTTCCCGTCTAGGGAAACCTTACGCGCTCCGTTGAGATACATCCGTTTAAATGCACGATTGTCCTTAAGGAAAAAATTGCGCGATTGGATGTGCTCTAACTCCCGGTCCCAAACACTCAATGGATAGATCACCAGGCACTTATCTAATCCACGATTGACAACAAAATCAGTCTGTTGATCTTCGGGCAATTGCTTCCTGAGATCCGCGGGCAGCATAAATCTACCCTTGGCATCCAGCTTACAATCATACTCGCCGATCAATGACTTCATTTCAGAGTACTTCTATCTAACTACGTAAAGCTAGATAAAAGTTACCACAATTCCCCACTTTTTACCACCATTTCCCCCACAAAAAGTCACAAAATGAAACAGGTGATATTTTTATTAGTCTTTCTTCATGCAAGTCTAAATATATTGGGAACAAATTCCAAATAAATTAGCATTTTGGGGCAAAATTTTTAGTATCCCTGCCCACGAAGCCTGAGGCTGTGGGAAAAACGAATAGCAAAATGTTCTCTAAAATTTTTAGCGACGGCGCAAAAAGGACTCTACCATAAAGACGCCACTTAGCTGATGCTCTTGTCCATCAAGCATCACAACCGAGTTAAACTCTCCGTTCACAACTCGATTA
>CAZHOC010000228.1:0-7291 GCA_964534295.1 uncultured Bacteroidia bacterium
AAGGTGCTAAACCCTAAGGAGCAGCTACCCCATGAGGGCCAAACCTTGGATAGTAGGATTTTGGCAGGGGTTTGGCGAATGTCAAAATTTGCCCGGCACTACGCCCGCATGGCTTTACAAGACTCACCTCTCAAAGGGATTGATGACTTTGTGATGCTAGTTGCGCTGCTAGAAGTGGACAGCTATACCAAGTCAGAGCTGATCCTGCATACGCTGACCGATTTCCAAACGGGTATCGGTATTATGAAACGATTGTCTAAGTTAGGCCTGCTCGAAGAGTTGGAAGATCCAAATGATAAACGGAGCAAAAGAGTCCGTCTCAGTGAGCAAGGAAGAGGGGTTTTGTTTAGCCTATTTGTACAGATGCAGCAAGTGTCTGAAATTGTCGGAGCAGACTTAAATGAAAACGAAAAAATAGAACTACTTACTGTCCTCAAACATCTCGATAATATTCACTTAAAAGTTTATCAAGATAAGGAACTTGATAAGCTAGAAAGCGTACACAAAAGTATGCTTAGCGAAGGAAGGAAAGCTTAAATTGATTGGCTTAAGCGTTCCGCGAAGCGAAAAGGTTAAAATCAATCATTCATAGGGGCAGGAGACTAATCAATAGGAAACTATGAAGCATCTTCAGCACTTTTTTATCCTAATTTTTGTATCAGCCCTTCCTCTGAGTCTCACGGCTCAGAACGAGTTTGGTCTACACTTCCAGCATAACAGCCAATTGGGTGAACTTAGCCAAGAAGGTATGCTCAATGGTCGGGGCGCTGTCATGGAAGTCATTTCACCCTCTGCTATCGTACCCGAAAGTCCCTTCAAATTACAGGCAGGAGCGAGATTTGATGTCTCTTATACCGGAGAACATAGAACAGGTCTCTTTTCCGCCGAGGGCAACGAATATTATATTCGCAACATCAATATGGGGCTCTATGGCCTTACCCGAGTTAGTTTCCAAACGGGTCCGACCCTGCAGCTTTATTTGGAAGCTATGTTTGGCGGTAGGCGCTTTGCTAGTACCGAATTAGAGGACGAAGGTCAGACGAGTTGTCCCAAAGGCGAAGGCGTAGAACTTAGTACCCAATTAATCCCCTCTTGGGGTGGGAGCTTTGGGACTTTGCTCCATCTCTCAGAGCAATTGGCCTTTGATATTAGAGTTACGCATTTGCGAGGACGCGAAATCAACTTTGTTGATCTTGAGAGCGTGCAGACCATCAAGAATAGCCGCTACGATTATCAGGTAAACAGAGGGATCGCCTCCCAGCTCATGTTTCATGTAGGCTTCAACTTCTTGATGATCGACTATGACGAGATGACGCCTACCCAGAGTAGACGCTATATGCCTTAAAGCGGGATTTCGCGTTCTACGAAGTTGATCCCATAACCTTCCAGCTCATCTAATATAGGATTGTAGATACCCGGTATCACCGGAATGTGCACTCCTGTCTCGGTAATTTTGCCCGTCAGCACCAATTTGGCAGCCATCCCTAACGGCAGGCCAACAGTTTTTGACATGGCTGTTTGAGCAGCGTCTTCACCACAAACCACCATATGAGATTGTACTTGGCGATGCTTGCCTTGATCCATAAAATCAAACTTATGCCACATAGCAATCATGTCCTTATCGTCTGGCCCCATGGTCCACTTCTTTTTGAGAATGTGCTCCAAAATCTGGGCAGGCGTCCCCTTCTCTAGACCAACAAGTTCATCGTCAAACATACCGAGCCATTTGAGCATGAACATCTCCTGGCAATCGAGGTCGAGGTTCATATAGTGCGCCAGCTTTAACTCAATTGAGTTGTTGGGATCATAACTCAAAAAGAAATTGATAAACTGACGATGGGTGAGTTCGGCAACGCCTTCCATCTCATAGGTATCGTCGGTAGCGCCTAGCTGCACAAAAATATCCCAGGCGCGACAGAAACTAGGACGACGCAGCGTTCCTCGATAGAGGGTCTTAATGCCCTGAAGATTGTATACGTCGAGGTATTTGAGGGAGTCGCGATTGGCATAACCTTCAAAGTAGCCGTGGCCCGGAATCTCAATCATCTCGGTCCGGCGGAAGAGACGGTGATAAGGGATGTATTTATAGCGAGATTCTTGGATAAACTTTACCACGCCCTGGCCTGCGAGTACGACATTGCGAGGGTTCCAGGTGAATTTATATTCCCAAGGGTTGTCGAGGGTACTTTCGGGCGAAATCAAGCCGCCTGTAAAGGTTTCGAAACCTATCAACTCTCCGCCTTCTGCCTTAATTTGGTCAATGACGCGCATGGCCGACATATGATCGATACCCGGATCGAGGCCCGTTTCCATCAAAAAGAGTAAGCCTTTCTCGCGAGTTTGGCGGTCCATGCTTTTGATCTCTTCGGGGACATAAGAAGCCGTAAGAAGGTGCTTATTGTGCTTTAGGCAGCTTTGCGCTACTATAGGATGAAAACGCGCTGGCAGCAAAGAAATCACCAAATCAGCATTTTTGACTTCTAACTCTCTCTGCTCTTCATTAAAAATATCAAAGGCGATAGCAGTAGCGTGTGGTACCTTGCCAGTTTTTGAGAGCGCCCACTCGATCGAAAGATCGCCCACCGTCATAGTCCAGCCCTCTTCTCCACAAACTTCGACCAAGTATTTGATAAGCGCGCTGCTCGAACGGCCCGCCCCGATTACTAATATATGTTTCATCTAATCCCTTTTTGCGTGATCCCTCTTTAATAAAGATCACGCAAACTTACAGTTTTTCGAGAACGAGGCCTATTGATATTTACGTCTTTTCCTACCCTATTTTTTTTTACCGCTGCGCGGAACGCTTGTCTCTAAGCTGCGGCATACATGCTCGCGCCTACTAGTTAACCCCTCCCGTTTTCATTTCGATGGAGGTCCGAGCAGTGGACCGACGAGAAATCTCCTTTCGAATAATTGTAAATATGTTTTGAAAGCAAGGAGATTTCTTGACTGAAGGTGCGGCATACATGTCCCCACCTACAGTTTTTATGAATAGGCCAGCAGAAGCCCTGCTTTTGTCTCCCTGCGGAGAAGGATTTAGGAGGAGGAATCGATTTCTTTATAGACAGCAGGCGCTTATTCCCTCAGCAATTCTTCAATTGCTTTTTCAATTTTTGCAATCTTATCAGCCGCCTCTTCTAGGCTAAGTCCTTCTGGCAAACCCGGTCTTTCATGCCCCGTATGCCTCAGCCAAGCATCACGAGATATTTGCTGGCGCTCTCGGATAAGTTTGAGCAACTCTTCTGCTCTTTCAAAAGGCGCCAGCGCCTCTATGATATCTTCCGCCTCAGAGATTTCTGCTGCGCCAAAGTACAATAAGATCGATTTTGCCATCAGCCAATGCCCAGTGGCCGTAGGGTGTACGCCATCTTTGGCGAGAAAAAAGGTACTGTCTACTTGTCTTTGATCTTCAAGGTATTTTCTCATGGGCCAATGCAAATCAATTACCTCCCAAGCATCCGTATAGCGCCGACTGAGCAACCAATCTGAGTAGATATCTAGCACATTGGCATAAGCCTCTCCTTTCTGCGGATCGTAGATAGGAGGCGTGACATGAATAACCGCTATTTCACGCTGAGTCAATTCCTCATTTAGCCATAATATGCCGGCTTTAAACTTTTCAAAGCGTTCTTCAGAGAAGGGAAGATAAATACCATCATTCATCCCATAACAGCTAATCACCAGGTCCGGCTTCGTAGCGTCAAGTACTCGTTTTAGACGTTCATGCAAGTCAGGTCGCGGGAACTTACCCCCCGCATGTCCCTCTTCCGAAAGCCCAGATACCGTTTCACTCGGCAAGCCCACATTGATTATTTCAATTGTCTGTTCGGATCTATACAAGCGAAAATAGGCTTCGATGTAGTTGACATAATCCCCTTGCCAAGTGATGCTATTGCCTATAAAGACAATGCGTTTAACGCTGGGATCTAGCTGATAAGTGCTTTGACCCAAAAGAGGATTAAGCAGAAAAAGGTTGGCGAAAAGAAAAAGGAGGAGGAGTCTCATATTACAGATTTGTGGGTACAGGACTCCAATAAGAGAAAAAACTCCTCCTCACTCAAATTCTTATGCTTCGGCTCTTTGGTGTTGGGTCATACCGCCCATCACGGCTTTCATGATTTTGACCTTGGCCCAACGCGGCACGGTGCGAAGAGAGTAAACCAATAACTTAGTCAGAGCTCCGGGGAGAACGGTCGTTTTCCGGCCCAGGGCCTTAAGGATAGGAACCCCCACCTGCTCAGGACTCAAGGACATGCTCATCTGCATATTGGCGCGAGCTTCAAAACCACTTCTGACCGGGCCTGGCGCTGCAGCAAGCACGTCTACACCGTGAGGCTGTAGCTCTTCGGCCAGGCCTTCGGCTAAGGATTGGACGTAGGCTTTGGTCGCGGCATAATGAGCCGAGTAGGGTACGCCTTGAAAAGCTACCATGGAGCTCAAGAGGATAATTCCGCCTCGTTTTTCGGCTTTAAATCGCTGCACAAAATGATGCGTCAAGCTCATGAGGGCCTCACAATTGAGGCGTAGCATATTGATTTCATCCGCAAGATCAGCTTCCTCAAAAAGGCCAGAAGTACCGTAGCCAGCAGAGGTAATCAGTAAGCCAATAGACTTGTTTTGGGTTTTGGCCCGGACCTCTTCGATGGCTGCCGCTTGAGAGAGATCGGCCACGATCACTTGGGTCTCAATCTGGTGTTGTGATTGCAGTTCTTGGGCGAGGGCGCTGAGCTTGTCTTTGCTGCGCGCCACTAATACGAGGTGCAAACCGCTAGCAGCAAGCTGCTGAGCTAACTCTAGGCCGATGCCTGAGGATGCGCCTCTAATCAAGGCCCAAGGGCCATATTTACTTTGGAGACGAGTCTTTTCTTTGATTGATAATTTCATTTCTTGAAAGCTTTGCTCGCAAATTAGGCGGAGGCAAGGCTGCCAAACGATAACATTTGTTTATGTTTTTGATTTGGGCGAGGGAAGATTTGTAGGTGCGCGCATGCATGCCGCACCAAAGAGGTGAGCGTTCCGCGAAGCGGTAAACACCAACAAAGACCTCAAATCCTTCTCCAATCAAAATTCCCTAGCGGTCTTCTTTTTTGAGGCGGCTAAGATGGACAGGGGTGATGCCGAGATAAGAAGCGATCATATGTTGGGGCACACGATTGTGGATATTGGGAAATACCTGCTCAATCTCGTCATAGCGCTCTTTGGGGCTGCGAGCATAGAGGTTTTTGATGCGAGTGTCTTGGTAGATAAAGTAAAACTCCGCAATGGTGCGGCCCAACTTATCGCCCTCGGTCATATTTTGATAGCCCCATTCAATAGATTTACGGGGGATGACTACCGCTTCGGTTTCTTCGATAGCAATCAGATTATAAAGCGCTGGCTGACCGAGCATGAAATTGGAGTAATCGGCGATAAATTGATTTTCTAAGGCAAAATGTAAAGTGTTTTCCTTGCCGCTTTTGTCATCGATCGTCGTGCGGATAATGCCTTTATTGATGAAAAAGATCTCGTTGGGGACCTTATTGGCCTCTGAAAGGTATGACTTACGGGGAAAAACTTGGGTGTAACAAGGCTCAAGAAAGTGCTCCAACTCAGCGTCGCTTACGCTGATCATCTGTCGGATGGCTTGCCTGATTTGTTCCATGAAGAGCTTATTTTCTATTGAAGTCTAATTCGCAAATTTCGTCTATCAGATCGACTAGTTTTATGGCTATAGTAAGTTGTTGATATCGAACCTTGCCTTGGGCTATAATCCCTAATCTTTCTCTCCTTGCGATTTCTTCATAACTCCTCTCTAAGGCCAATAGTTTAGGGTTCTCTTGTTCCGCAAACTTTTTTAGCCGCTTGATTATCAGCTTAATATCTAGCTCCTCAAATTCTTTTTTAAGCGAAATATAGGCCTTTACCAGGATCGGACTGACCTTCATGCTCTCTTGTGCTTTGCTCAGTTTTGCAAGACGGTCTTGATGATAAGTGATCTGCTTTTGATAGTAGGCATCTTGCACAAACCCCTTTTCCAATTTTGCTTTTTGTTCCCGTAGGATTGCCGACTTATTGACGAGAGAGGTATCCCGACTGGCTTTAAAGTAAAATGCCTCTTTCAGGATTTCATCCTTGAGCAAAGCTCGGAGCTCATGTAATAAGCTTAAAATCAAGTGCTCACTATTGACCTTTAAGACAAGCGGAATTTCTCGATCTAAGCGCTCAGCCATATTGGGCAACTCAAACCCTTCGTCCTCAAATGATAATGATACGGTATTTTCAGAGGCTCTTGTTGCTAGAGTAGCTTCTACTTCTTTTTCAAATTTTTCATACTCCGCAGCTACAAACTCTTCCCGCAGGAAGGTGCGGATCAGTTTTCCTAACATAATATCTATTGGTTTTCAAGGGGTGCTAATCCTTGGCAAAATGTGCTTAGTTTAGGCTATACGATCCTGCGTCCGTTGGTATCAGTCGTCAGGACCTCACTCATATAATTGAAAAATGGCAGCATAGCCGCATAGGCATCGAGGAGATTTTCGATAAAGTCATCGGCTAGGACTTCTTCATCGCTAAAGGATTTCTTGACGATATATTGCTTCATCCGAATCAGATCGATATCTGGATGCTCACGGTCAAAGCCTTTGGGAGCTGTTTTGAGGGCATCTCCAATTAGTTCACCAAAGGTGTCGACAAACTTCTTTTGGGCGATGATATCCCGCAATGGCTGGGCATCCATCGCTAACTCATCACGAATACGTCGGAGGTCATCTTTTTCTGGTCCCCAAAATCCTCCCGCGATAAAACTCCCGCCATCAGGCATGATATGGTAATAATAGCCTCCACGTAGCAATTCAGTATTGCGTCTCATACGGCCACTAAAATGATTTTTGTAGGGGGCTTTATTCTTCGAAAAACGCACATCACGATAAATACGAAAGAGCATTTTCTTGCCCGTCATGGGTACCACATTGTCTTGGTCTAGCATGCCGTCCATGAGGGCTTCGGAGAAAGCCACCATATTGGCGTGGGCAATTTCATAACGAGGCTTATTTGCTTGAAACCAATCGCGATCATTGTGCTTTTGAAGGTCGCGAATAAACTTGAAAGTCTTGGCTTGGATAATATGTGATGACATAAGCTCAATTTACAGCTTCAGGGGCAAAAATCCATTCCCAGACGAGGCCGTCTTCTTCGTCCATGACTTCGCCAGCTAGTTGGAAATGATTCTTTTTGAGAATAGTGGTTGAGGCATTTTCTTCGGCTAGGGTACGAGCTGTGATTTGGATGCTCGGATCAGTATTTCGGCTTAGCC
>CAZHOC010000229.1:0-7271 GCA_964534295.1 uncultured Bacteroidia bacterium
AGGACCACCGAGAGGGTATCATTGCTATTATCGCCGTCTCCCGCAAGGTTTGCTCCTGCAAAAATGGTATGAGGACCTACCGCCGATAAGTCAGCGGCCACGCTAATGGTATATTGAGCGCTGTCGCCGGGGTTGATCGTTCCGGGAACCGTCTCTGGCACTACTGGAGTACCCCCATCTAAGACATAAGTTACTTGAACCCCACTTGCTGGATTGGTACCGACATTGCGAATCCCAATGGTAACAGAATCCGCTGCGCTACCACAACCATTGTCTGCGGGAGAGATAACGCCATAAGTAAGGATATCATCCGCCGCTCCTGAAATAGGGAGAAATTCGAAATAATCGTTGTCGGGTTCGGTATTACCGTTGCCCGCTAGGGATATATTGCTGCCTCCAATTTGCACTGCTGTAGTCGCGTCTAATTGCACCCCTACCGTACTAGTATTAGGAGTGGCGGCATTGGACCATTGATCGACTACATAGATTTTATTGCTGGTCTCTTCTAAAACCACGGCTACGTAGGTGAAGCTTACCGTGGGACTGCCGATTTCGAAGGAATACCATTTGATCCAAAACTGGCGATTAGGGGCCGTACCAAAAATCTTGGTCCGGATTTCATCATTGCCACCTGTAGGGGCGCCAGCACTAAATTGATCCCAAAAGGCACAAATAGATTGATCCGGAATATTTGCCGTAGGCAGGTTCGTATTCGGACCCGGAATGGTAGTAGAAGCCACATCAAAGGTAACCACCCCATTGAGGCTGGCCTTAAATTGACTTACTGGCTGACCATAAAATGAAAAAGGGAAAGGAATGTTGGTAACAGGTGACCAAATATTGGCCGGTTGGTTACCGCCTTGGATGGTAAGCCAAGCATTTTGCCCAGGCGCATCTCCTTCCAAATTGAGTCCGCCAGGATTACCCGCATTGGTAAAAGTAGCTGGTAAATAGGTTTGAGCCAATAGACTCGGTATCCCTAGGCAAAAGCATAGGAATAGGTTGAGTAATCGTCTTTGCATAGTGTTAGGTGTAAATGTAAATGCTGCGTTCAACTCCATAAACTACACTATGCAAAGCTCCAAGTCAATAGTTATAATTTGGATTACTGCTTCGCAGAACGCTTAACGCCCAATTTTTGATCTGCTAGTATTGCTTTACTAGGCGCTGAGATTGGCGTTCTCCGAAGGAGCTCATCACCTCCAAAGTATAAATGCCATTGGCTAACTGACTCAAATTTAGCTCTTTGGATTGTTGGTCTTCGCCTACTTGTTCTTGTAGGATTGTCTGTCCTTTAAGGTTTAGTAGCCTTAGGCGAACGCTTCCCTCATACGTCCAACTAATTTGACAAATATCTCGAGTAGGGTTAGGACTTAGGCTAACTTTTGGGCTCCTGACTTCCTCATTTAGTTCTTCTTCCACTTCCGTCTGGGCCTCCAAAACGGCGTCCACCACATTGCAAAGACTAAAGGCAGAAGTGTTTCCTTGGGCGTCCGTTGCCGTTGCCGTGATATTCATACCAATGGGAAAGGGGCCTGGCACAAACCATACGCCAGTCGCATCGGTAGTGGCAGTCCCTAAAAAATACTTGCCTTGGCAGGGAGCAGTGGCGCATCCAGTGGTATTGTTTTCAAAGAGTTCAATCACATGGCCCGGATCAGCGGTACCAGAGATACCGTTTAGGTCAGGGGTTACGATTACCGGAAAGCTGATGTTAGGGGTAATGAGATTGATCCCAGCGCTGTTATTACAGTATAGGCTATTCTGGCTAAAGGTATTGCCTACATTATTATTGGATACGATACCGTAGATAGAATAGGCAATTACATTTGTTGCCCCGGCCATGTTACCACCGATCATATTGTTATCTGCATTGGGATAAATACTAATGCCTGTAACGGCATTTTTTCGAGGAAAAGTCTGACTCATGTCCGTACCCATTATATTTCCTTGGACTAGGTTGTGATCTCCTCTTATGCTAATGCCATAAGCGTTGCTAGAGATGAGGTTAGCCTGAGCGGGTAACAAACCTCCAATCTGCGTACTGTCGCTGTTAAGCGAAATACCAGAGCCCGAATTGCTGTCCGTGGTCAAACCATCTGGCTCCATCCCAATTATATTTCCTTCTACCCGCAGGTGGGTAGTATTGGTAAACTGTAAGCCATTACTGCAATCCCCCACGATATTATCTTTGATCAATAAATGCTCTGCCCCAAAAGCAAATATTCCTGCGCTGCCAGCATTATTGGTAATATGCATGCCATTGATCTCACAGTGATCAGGATTGGAAAGATAAATTTGATCTTCTAAGACAATCTTTCCCGGAAAATAATCAGGCTGGGAGGGCGCATAGATAATCGTGCTATCATCGTAGATCACCGCTAAAGTAAGCGGATCATACAAGGTGTGGATGCTGTTAGGAGGGCCGGGGATATCGAAGAGGATACTATCACGTCCCGCTCGTCTGTTAACACATTCAATCGCTTTATAGAAGCTGCCAATACCGCTGGCATAAATATGACTTACCACGGCATTGTGGATGTTGTGCTTGCTCACAAAAGCATCCCCGCTTCCATTGGGGGTATTGGAGGCTGTGCTATTCAGATTTAAAGGCGTTGCCGCATTCATTGAGCCGGTAAGGATAACATTATCACAATCATCAAGGGCAATGCCATTGGCTCTAGCCGTTCCGCTTGCATTGCCGCCGCCTCCGGCCCAGCGGGTGGCTCCATTTTCTGAAAAAGAAGCCGTAAAATAGCCGTACTGCTGGAAAAAGCCTGAACTGATGGGGGCGACTACATTGGCTACCCCTGCTCCGGGATCGAAGTCAACGGTTCCTTCTACCGAACCACAGACATAGATATTCCCGCAGCGAGCCACTACCACATCCTCTCCAATATCTGTTCGAGTCCCCCCATATCGTTGGGTCCACAATCGGGCCCCATTGCTACCATACTTGGCCAAAAAGATGTCTGATGATCCCGCACTGTTGAGATTATATCCATCAAAGTTTACCAAGCCTCCTTGAAAGTAGCCAGTAACATAAACTTCATTTTCTGCAGAGGCATTGACCGCTCTTGGCACGACTTCAAGGGCGCCATCAAAATGGCGATGCCACTGCAAAGCGCCATAATTGTCATATTTAAGCAGATAGCCATCTCTACCGTTAGGATTGGCTACAAAACCACCCGGATCAAAGGGCAGAAAGTCCATATCACCTTCAAAATGGCCACAGACATACACCCCATCAAGGCTATCAATCGTGATTCCCGTCCCAAGGTCATCATAGGAGTCATGCCCAAAGGAGCGAAACCATTGTAAGAATCCATTGGAGTTATATTTTGCTACAAAGGCATCTTCGCTACCAAATGAGGTCTTGAAGCTAGAGTATCCGAAAGGATCAAAATCAATAAGTAAGCCTTCAAAACCACCGGTAATAAATACATCTCCATTGGTGTTAATCGCTACATCATGCGCCCCGTCATTTTCGCCGCCTCCGGCTTCCATTACCCACTGAAATAGCCCGGTGGGATCAAGTTTGACTAAAAACAGATCTTCCTTGCCCGCACTCGTTCGATTGGCTCCGAAAACATAGCTTGGCCAAAAATCGCAGGTGCCTCTAAAAACCCCTACTAGATAAACGGTCCCATCAACATCTACTGCGATATCAATAGGTAAATCATTGTCTGGCCCACCAAAGGTGTAAACGTATTCAAAATCGCCTACAGAATTGAGCTTTACTACATAACCGTCCTGGCCGCCTTCGCTCGTAATATTGTTGGTGCCAGCTCCAGGATCAAAATCTACGGTGCCTGTAAATACACCCGTGATATAAACATTTCCGTCCACATCTGTAGCTACTTTACGCCCTTCGTCATTGGTGGTCGATCCCATATTGTAGGACCATTCATGGCTTTGCGCACTGAGGCTTAATGGGAAAAGGAAAATGAAACACAGAAAAATCTGAGGGTAAAATGATTTCATGATATAAGGTATAGGTGTTGCAGGATGCTAGGGTGACGGCTGATGCTCCCTCATTGCATTTCTACTTTCCTTTTCGAGCAGAATAAGCGTTCTTGGAAAGATGAAAATCACAACTCTCTGCTTATTGATCATTTTTTCCTCTGGCCTTATCTGGGCGCAAAATCCGGACGCTCGCTATGCACAAGCCAATGAGGTTTTTCCGTTTGGAATCGTAGAGCGCATTGATTCAAAAGCTCTCTCCGAGGAACGCATACTCAATATTTATTTACCGCAAGGTTTTCATCCAGATTCGAGCAAAATCTATCCCGTAGTCTATGTTTTGGATGGTTCTGCGCATGAGGACTTTCCCCATATCGCGGGTTTGATGCAGTTTCTCAATATGTATGAGTTGGCCCCTAAATCCATCGTGGTAGGGATCGCCAATGTTGACCGCTATCGTGATTTTACTTTTCCGAGTGAGGACAAAGAGGATCTAGAAGCCTTGCCCACTAGTGGCGGTGCGGCAGCCTTTATGGCTTTTGTGGAGGATGAGGTTTTGCCGCTGGTCGCGGAACGCTACCCCCTCAACGGAGAAGCTACGATTATCGGTCAATCCCTTGGAGGGCTGATAGCAACGGAATTTTTGATGAAAAAGCCGGCTCTCTTTACTCAGTATATTATCGTCAGTCCCTCTCTTTGGTGGAACAAGCAGGCTTTGATCAAAACTGCCAAAAAGCATTTCAAAACCCATCAAGAAATTGAAGCCAAAGTATTCGTCTCCTTGGGCGAGGAGCATCCCGTCATGCATAAAGTAGCCGATGAATTGGTCGAATCTATTCAAAAATCAGGCAACGAAAAGCTATCAGTGCATTATCAGCCAATCTTAACCGAAGATCATGCTACCATCCTGCACAAAGCGGTCTATGCGGGTATGGAATGGCTTTATCCGAAAGAGGAAGAGGAAAAATAACGATCGAGCAGGAAGGCTAAACCAATCCCCACCGTATAGCAAACTAAATCACTCCATAAAAAACCGTGGCCTAGGACGAGGCTTCCTAGGGTAGTATTGCGAATGGCGACGATCCAATTGGCTTGGTAGAGTTGACTTACCTCAATCAAATAAGCAAAGCTCAAAGCGCCTATGCCTATCTTAATAGGGCTAGCGCTATGCATAGGCCCCAATAGACCAAAATGGCCCACCAGGTATCTCCGGCATAGGTGGCATAAAAGTCTGGATACCAGCTCACTGACCAACGTGAGCTATAACCTAAAACCAAGGTCGCCAAAAGCAAAAGGCCATAAATGAGGTAAGAGCGTTTTTTCATGCTGTGATCAGAATGCCTAAATTGTAGAGACAAAGCCATCAAGCCTTATGAAGATAAGATACATACTACTCGCCTTTATTTTATTGCTAATCGCCACCTTTGCTTTAGGCCCAAGGCCTCAATTCAAGCAGATCAAAGCAGAAAAAGCCAGCATTACCACTCCATTAGCTGATTTAGAGGGATTTATTGCCGATCGTGAATCGAAAGTCAAAAATCTAAAGCCCAATAATGAGTCTCGCTTCTACTGGGCGGATTCTGTCCGTAAGACGCCATACGCCATTGTTTATTTACACGGCTTCTCGGCCAGTCCCATGGAAGGCGATCCTATGCATCGTGAGATTGCAGCTCGCTACGGCTGTAATCTTTATGTACCCCGTTTGTTTAGCCATGGCCTAACTGAGCCAGATGCCTTAGAGGGCTATACGCCACAAAAACTACTAGAATCTGCCGAAGAAGCCCTTGCTATCGGACATGAGATCGGTGATAAAGTAATCCTGATGTCTTGCTCCACGGGTGGAACGCTTTCCATCTATCTAAGCGCCCAGCATCCAGAACTAGTAGAGGCACAACTATTATTTTCCCCCAACATTGCCATCGCCAATCCTACTGCGGGCATGGCTACTGGCCCTTGGGGACGAGAACTGGTAACTTCTATGATTGGAGAGCGGAGAGAACTTACCAGCGAGGAAGAAAATGATCCTACCAATCAGTATTGGTCTAGAAGCTATTCTGTGGAGGCATTAATTGCTTTGCAAAGTTTACTAGATCAAGCCATGACCGATGAGACTTGGGCTGGCGTTAAGCAGCCTTATCTATTGGCTTGCTACTATAAAGATGAAGAAAATCAGGACCCTGTTGTTTCTGTAGAAGCGATGCGTGAATTTCACCAAAGCACGGGCACAGCAGAGGGGGAGAAGCGTTTTGTAGAGTTAGATGATGTGTCAGATCACGTATTCTTATCGGATCTCAAAAACGATGATTTGACCTCTGTACGTAATGCTAGCTTTTCTTTTATGGAAGAAGTCCTAGGATTATCAGTTTCTGCTTCCGCTAGCGAAGATTGATGCGTACATTTGCGCGCGAATCTCTTTTCTATGAATTGGAATACGCATTTCTCTCGCCAGTCTATCTGGACTAAGGCCATCTCCCACGAAGCCGAAAAGCAAAAAGTAGCGGACCTCATTGCTGCCAAGGCTAAAGACGGTCAAGTGATAGGCGCAGGCTCGGGCTCAACGGCCTTTCTTGCACTCAAATCAATCAGTCGGCGCATGAAAGAGGAAGGCCTCCGCATCAAAATGGTGCCTACTTCCTATGAGATAGAAGTCATCTGCGCTCAATTGGGCATACCGACCGCTACCTTGCTGGAAGCCAAACCTGATTGGTACTATGACGGGGCAGACGAGGTCGATCCTAATGGCAATCTTATCAAGGGCAGGGGAGGAGCTATGCTGAGAGAAAAGCTGGTTCTCAGTGCCTCAGAAGAAGCTTATATTTTGGTTGATAAGTCCAAATTTGTCAAGCAGCTAGGGGAGAAATTTGCCGTACCGGTGGAGATTATTCCTGAGGCTATCCACCTCGTGGAACGCGGCCTCGTCAAATTAGGTGCGAAAGAGATCAATCTACGGATGGCTGCCCAAAAAGACGGTCCTGTAATCACCGAAAATGGCAACATCATCCTAGAGGTGCGTTTCGATCAAGTCGGAGACGAGATGGAGGATGCCATCAAATCTATCATTGGCGTAGTCGAATCCGGTCTCTTTATTGGTTATGATGTCCAAGTGATCGCCCCCGAATAAGATGTCAGGCGGCAAACAGAGCAAACTGCTTTTTGAAGGGCGTGGTTGGAAATTTCAACTCGATCCTTTTGCCCATCCTGCCGTCGCCCAATTATTAGGCAACACCATTTGGGGCACCAAAGGGGGAATTCGTTATAGTCATACCGAAGGCTTACGCAAAGTACAAGAGCTGCAAGACACCTCTTAC
>CAZHOC010000230.1:0-7250 GCA_964534295.1 uncultured Bacteroidia bacterium
GGGGCCCCTACCACGCTACCGACCACCTTTCAATCAGCCATTACCCTAGACGACCAGACCGTCAAGCTAAGCCTCAATAAGCCGCTTAATAGTCCCCTGCCGACGAGTCCTGCCGATTTTAGCATTTCAGTAAACGGAACCAATGTTCCCATCACCGCTACAAACCTTGACGCTGCGAATACTCGGATCATCACCTTCACCGTCAATCATACCTTCAAATCGAGTGAAGTAATTAAGATTTCCTATACCGGAACGCAGATTGATGCGACTGACGGTACGACTCTAAATACCTTTAGTCAAGAAGATGTCCAAAATACCATTGCCATTGTGCACGCGGTTCCTGGCAAAGTGGAAGCCGAAGACTATTTCTTCCAGCAAGGGATTCAGTTAGAAAATACCTCCGACACTGGCGGTGGACAAAACATTGGCTTCCTAGACGCAGGAGATTATCTAGATTACAAAATCAATGTAGGCCAAAATGGTACCTATAATGTAGAGTATCGTACTGCTTCCGAAAGTGAAATGGGAGCTGTCCAGATGCAATTGATCGATCCAACAGGCGCAGTTACTATCTTAGATGATGTTAGCTTCCCCTCCACAGGCGGTTGGCAGACTTGGACGAGCACCAATAGTGAATTGGACCTTCCTGCAGGAGAACATCAATTGCGAGTGGTGATTACTCAGCCGCTCTTCAATGTGAACTGGTTTGAGTTTACTTTCTTGACCGACATCGAGCGTCCCCAGGATATCGTTGCCTTCAAGCTGTTTCCCAATCCTAGCGATGGCTTATTTGAGTTGGAGGCCAGCCTTGCTGAACGCCAAAATCTTGAAATCATCGTTTCGGATCTTATGGGACATCAGATCCAACGCAAAAACTTAACGGAGGTAATTACGGTCCAGGAGCGTTTAGACCTGCGCGCCTTGCCTAAAGGTTACTATCTCCTAACGATGCGCCTAGAAGACGGCAGTATTTACACTCAAAAGCTGCTGATGCAATAGTAAAAAATCATAGTCTATTTAGAGCCGGTGTACATATTATGTGCGCCGGCTTTTTTTGCTTCAAAGAAGAAAAAACTTCGTCAATCTGAAACTTTTCTCAATTCAGCCGTATATACAGTCTCTTACAGCAGTACAATCAATCTTTTTTACACAATACTTTTATGATTATTTATGGAACCTCTGGGGCCAAAGACCTGCGTGCGCAGCGTTTTAATGGTGTCGAATGCCCCAACTGTCAGACTCCAGATTCTTTGGAGGCTGGTGCTTACTCACGTTACGCCCACGTTTATTGGATTCCGCTTTTTTCACTAGGCAAAAGTACCAAAACAGTTTGCACACATTGCGGTACAGAATTCAAGACCAAACAACTACCGCTAGACATGCAAAATCGCCTGACCGATATGAAGTCAGATATCAAGATTCCTTTTTGGCACTTTACTGGGCTAGGGGTGGTCGCTTGTCTGATTGCGTGGGGGATTTTTCAAGGCAAACAAAACGACGCCAACAATCTTGCCTACATCCAAAATCCTCAGGTTGACGATTATTACGAAATCAAAACGGATGAGGGTTACAGTCTCCTCAAAGTGGCAGCCGTTACGGATGACTCTGTGGCATTACGCTACAATGAGTATGTGACCAACAAACTTTCTGGTTTAGGAGATCTCAAAGAAGATTATCGTTTTTCGCAGGATGTAATGATGCTGGCCAAGTCTGACTTACAAGACCTATTTGATGAAGGTGAGATAAGAGATGTAGATCGTTAGGGCCGCTTCGCGGAACGCTTATCTTCTCCCTGCGCATTTTAAAATTGGATTTGATTCCCTCCTTGGAGGGATTTTTTTTGTTCACAACTAGGGCCTACTATCCAAAATAGCCTGGAAACTGGCCTTGATGGCACGATTAGAAGCGTTCTCGGAGAGAGGAGCCTCCTCCATGGGATCGCTTAGAATATCGTAAAAACGTCCATCATCATATAACTTCCAATGCTTGTTCTGTACCCAGCGAGCATCTTCAAAATTACCCCAACGCGGCGCATAGTCACAAAAGATATAGGAGCGAACACTATCTGCCTGTCCTAATAATTGGGGATAAAAATTAAGCCCATCCAGTTCTGGATCTCTTGGTCTTTCTACTCTGGCAGCCGCCAAAACAGTAGGGAGAAAATCACTAAAGTCAATTAGATTGTCGTTTAGCTGCCCGGCTGCTATATGCTCTGGCCACCAAGCAATCATAGGCACATGCGTACCGTCTCGTACTGGATAGCCTTTTTGTCCTTTTATTTCTTTTCCTTGCCAGCGACTGCTAACGTCTCTGTCTGTACCATTGTCCCCGATAAATAAAACGAGGGTGTTTTCTTGGCGTTCTCTAATCTGATCCAACAATTGCCCGACCATCTTATCCATATAAGCAAGGTTTTCGGCGAAGTATTTGGCTTCATTTTTCTTGTGGAGTGAATCTACCGGATACTCGCTCTTATTGTCTGGAGTAGGACGGAAAGGATCGTGTGTCAAGGCCATAGGGAAATAAGCCAGATAGGGACGGTCGTCTGCTGCCTGCATAAATTCTCCTAAAAAGTCTACAAATACATCTGGGCCGTATTCTCCCTTTAGGATTTTTTCTTCACCATTGATATTGAGATGGGGATCCTTGTATCTCGGACCTGTACGCTCCTTGACTTGCCAAAGGCAATATTCATCAAAGCCAGCCTTAGGTGGTAAAGTACCAATCCGCCCACTAATCTCTCGCTGTCTTTTATTGCCATACAACTGCCATTTTCCTGCGATTGCAGTTCGATAACCTCCTGTCTGCAAATAATTGGCAAATGTTTGTTCATTGGAGTCTAATTGCCCGAAGGCAAAATAGTTGCGATCATTGTATTTGCCCGTCATGAGTTGCACGCGGGATGGAGTGCAGAGGGGAGTAGCATAGCAATTGGTAAAACGCATCCCTTCCCCAGCCATACGGTCAAGATTAGGACTTTGGTAAGATTCGCCCCCGTTTACTCCAAGGGTTTCGAAGCCAAGATCGTCTGCCATTATGAGGACGATGTTTGGGCGTTCCGCGTCGCGGTAACGCTTCCACTCAGCTTCAATATCAGCGATAGGAGGGCTCCCATCATGCGTCAGAATTCGGTATTTGGAAACCAGCGTATCGCCGGGATGAAGCACAAAACTATCCAAAACCATTGGCGAAACGCTGAAATAAGGCATTACGGGGTGGGTTCGCACCGGCTGCGGATAGCGAAAATTATCTGGATGCCCCATAATGACCATGCCGACGGAATCACCCTCAACCTGACCATGAAAACTAAGCCATTCAGGGCGGCTGTGGTTGGCCTCGATGCGGCCCTTGCCTTCGCTAGAAAGAAAGCCTCCCTTGCCTTCCTTACCGATAAAGTTGACCTCTGCGCCTTCTACTTGCTCAAAGTGATGATCGTTCCATTCCTCTGCTCCTCTAAATCCTAAGCCACCGTACTTATATTTTTTGACGACTATACTATCAGGTCCAGCAGGGTAAAGGTATGAGTGAAAATCAACCACATTAAACTTGCCTCGCCGACTCGCTTGCACTTCCCAGCGTTCGCGCAGGGCCACTATGGTGTCGCCATCTTGTAAAGCAAGGTGTTCCTGAATGGAATGAAAACCCGTATGAGTTTCATTTTCAAAGCGATGGGTAATTTCTTTGGCCCTGACCGTACCTGTTTCTTTTTGTTGGTTCCAAAAATCCGTAAACTCTCCTCGAAAACGCGTATTGACTAAGGCAAAAAACAAAGCGTGTTGGTGCACATGACCTTCTGGAAAGGCAGAGGTGAGAACGTTCCCGGAGGGAGTATATAAAGGATGAATGAAGCCAGATCGCTGATAATAGGCCGGTAAACTATCGGCCGGATATTGAGTTGCTAAATGATAGTGCAATATGTCTTGCCCATCGATGTTGAGACTAATCTCGGATTCAGAATCATTCTTTTCTGCTTCAGAAGTGCGTTTTTGACTTGAATTGGCACAGCCCAGGAGCAATAAAAATACGGGAACGGTTGTAAGGAGAATACGCATTGGAATCTGTTTGAAAAACATAATTTAACCGAAAATTCGAAAGAATGAGGATTGATCTACTACTCACATTAGCGGACATTGAAAAAGAATTAGAAAGTTTTTGGGCGCTTTCTGGCCAAAAAATCCGTCTCATCCGTGATCACTACGATCGGAGCAAAGGCTCTCCTGTTTTTACTGAGGCGGGGAAATATACCAGCCGTGGTTGGACAGAGTGGACGCAAGGCTTTGAGTATGGCTCTGCCATCTTACAATTTGATGCCACCGGCGAGGAAGAATTTCTTGAGTACGGCCGCAAAGCCACCCTTGAAAAAATGGCCTCACATGTCGGTCATTTTGGGGTGCATGACCATGGCTTTAACAATGTCAGTACCTATGGCAATTTGCATCGTTTGATGCGTGAGGGAAAGATTCCTCAAAATGATTGGGAACAGCATTTTTACGAATTAGCCTTAAAATTGTCAGGGGCGGTGCAAGCAAGACGCTGGACAGAGATCCCTGGAGGAGGCTATATTCATTCCTTTAATGGACCACATTCTCTTTTTGTCGATACGATTCGGACCCTAAGAGCTGTGGTCTATAGTCATCAATTGGGGCATGCAATCTGGCAGGAAAATGATCAAAAAGTCAATCTTTTAGAGCGAAGTCTCCTTCACGCCAAGGCCACTGCGGATTATTCTGTTTTCTATGGGGAGGGGCGAGATAGCTATGATGTGCCTGGACGTACAGCCCATGAATCGGTTTTCAATACTGTCGATGGGGCTTTCCGCTGTCCTAATGCCCAACAGGGCTTTTCGGGCTTCACTACCTGGACTAGGGGCTTAGCTTGGGCCATTACCGGCTTCGCCGAACAATTAGAATTTCTCAAGACAATTGATGATAGTGAACTAGCTGCTTTTGGAGGGAGAGCCGAAATAGAGGCTTTTATGCTCAAAGCAGCTAAGGCTACTTCAAATTTTTATATCGAAAATACTGCCTTGGACGGCATCCCTTATTGGGATACTGGAGCTCCTAATCTTCACCGGTTAGGAGATTATTTAGCCCGCCCTGCGGAACCAAATAATGATTACGAACCAGTTGATAGTTCTGCGGCGGCTATTGCTGCCCAAGGCCTGTTACGACTGGGACGTTATTTGGGGGGCATAGAAGGGCAATCCTTTTGGCAAGCCGGTTTGACTGTGGTAAAAAGACTCTTAGAAGAACCCTACTTATCGACTGATCCTAAACATCAGGGCTTGACCCTACATAGTATCTATCACCAGCCTAATGGATGGGATTATGTGCCGGAGGGAAGTAAAATAGCATGTGGGGAGTCCAGCATGTGGGGGGATTATCATATGCGAGAAGTGATGCTCTACCTCACCAAATTGATTAAGGAAGAAGCCTATTACACTTTTTTCGGAGGATTGCAGCATGATTGATCTGAGCCAACTTTGTATGCATACGATCACGATGAAACAGTGGTCTCTGGAAGAGTCAGTACAAGCGTTCGGCGAAGCCGGTATTGGAGGGATCACGATTTGGCGGGACGCCGTCGGCGAACGCTCAGCCGAGGAAGTGAAAGCATTATTATCAAAGCATAATCTTGACTTGACGGCTTACTGTCGGGGAGGTTTTTTCCCTGCTTTGACTGCCTCAGAACGTCAAGCCTCCATAGATGATAATTTGGTCATGATCAGAGAGGCTGCGGCTTTAGGGGCACCTTTGATCGTACTGGTTTGCGGAGCAGCAGCGGGACAATCTCTTGAGGAATCCCGTGCTCAAATACAGGCTGGTATTGAGGCCCTTTTGCCTTTGGCCGAGGAGCTAAACATCAAACTTGCCATTGAGCCCCTGCATCCGATGTATGCCGATACGCGTTCTGCTATCAATACGCTTGCCTCCGCCAATAACATGGCAGAAGCAATTAATTCCCCCTTGGTTGGAGTCGCAATTGATGTCTATCATGTTTGGTGGGAACCAGGCCTAAAAGCTCAAATTGAGCGTTGTGGGAAGCACCAAAACATCTTCGCCTACCATATCTGTGATTGGAAAGTGCCAACTACTGATCTGTTGTTGGACCGAGGCCTGATGGGCGAAGGCTGTATCAATATTGATCAAATTACCGGCTGGGTCCGCGATGCGGGTTTCCAAGGCCGCACCGAAGTTGAAATCTTTTCCAAGGAATATTGGTCTCGCCCCGGCGACCAATGGTTCGAACAAATACTTAACGCCTCCAAAAGTCTAAAACAAATATGAAAGTTCACCGCATTGGCATCATCATGAACGGCGTAACAGGCCGTATGGGTAAAAATCAGCATTTGCTACGTTCTATCATGCCCATTATTGAGCAAGGAGGGGTGCAAATCAGTCCTGTGGAGACCATTATGCCTGATCCTATGCTAGTGGGCCGAAACCCCAATAAACTCAAGGCACTTTGCGAGATGACGGGTATCGAAAAAATGACTACCTCAGTCGACGAGGCCCTGGCTGATCCAAACATGCATATTTATTTTGATGCCCAAACCACAGGTCGCAGAGTGGAGGCAGTCAAGAAAGCGGCTGCGGCAGGTAAGCACGTCTATTGTGAAAAGCCTACCGCTGTAAGTCTAGCTGATGCAATGGCGCTATATGAGTTTTGCGAAGCAAAAGGAGTAAAACACGGGGTGGTACAAGACAAGCTGTTTTTGCCAGGATTGGTAAAGTTGAGAAGACTAATAGAATCTGACTTTTTTGGACGAATTCTATCCATCAGAGGTGAATTTGGTTATTGGGTTTTTGAAGGGACTACTGTTCCCGCCCAGCGTCCTAGTTGGAATTACCGCGCTGCAGATGATGGTGGGATCATCTCTGATATGCTCTGCCACTGGCGCTATGTGTTGGACCGAATCTTCGCGCCAGTAAAATCTGTCTCATGCCTAGGTGCTACTCATATTCCGCTGCGAGTAGACGAAAATGGTAATGAGTATGTAGCGGATGCAGATGACGCAGCCTATGCAACTTTCGAACTAGAAGGAGGTATTATCGCCCACTTTAATTCTTCTTGGACGGTACGAGTGCGTAGAGATGATTTGTTGACTTTGCAGGTCGATGGTACCAAAGGCTCAGCTGTTGCGGGACTTCGTGAATGTGTTACCCAAGCTTATGGCAATACTCCTAAACCCGTTTGGAATCCAGATATCCCTCAGACCATTGATTTCTTTGCAGGTTGGTTGCCCGTCC